>JAYEFX010000111.1:0-11802 GCA_034658775.1 Campylobacterota bacterium | reverse complement strand
TGGGAATTGCATTTTTTATCTGGATTGCATTATTGGCATTTATTGATATTGCTCTAATCTCATTAATGATGCAACAACGAATCAATGAAGAGGTAATTATCTTTATTGCTATAGTAAATCCAATGGAGATATTTAGAGTTGCGGCCATTTCACTTTTTGACCCAGAGCTTACCGTGATGGGACCTGTTGCATTTTACATTTTAGATTCGATGAAACAGTCAACTTTTGTTATACTGTCCATTGTTTATCCCGTAAGTTTAGGTTTACTGTTTTCCTTTTTGGGATTTAAGATATTTGAGAAAAAAGATTTGGTTTAAGGAATACATATGATTAAAAAATTACTACTATTAACGTTACTATTAAGTGGTTTGGCTACGGCACAAAATTTGTTGCCACCCAAAGTAAAAGAAGTTTACACCATGGATTATACAAAAGACACCTTGTGTCTAGTGCGAAACTTTAAAGTATATAAAGATCCAAAATGGGTGGCTAAAATTGAATTAAAAAATGGAAAATCTGTCTTTTTTTCAAGCCCAAAATCACTGATTGAATTTTATCATCAACCTGGAAAATGGTTTGATGTTGGCGTAAAAAGTGAAAAAGATTTTAAAAATATCATTGTTACGGATTATGTTACCATGGAACTTATCAATGCACGAGATGCATTTTATATCTATGGATCTCGCGCTACGTCTCCAGCTGGAGATGACTTAGTAGCTATTGGTGACGAACAAACAGCTAAAGAGTTTGCCAAAAAATACGGTGGAAAAAGAATTTTTAAATTTAAAGAGATTCCAGAAGCACTGATCCGATTAATCAATGGAAGGATTTAACATGGCAAAAGTAACCCCTCTTGATATTGAGATTAAACTGGATCCAAAACGTTATATTATCAGCAAAACTGATGCAAAAGGTAAGATTACGTATTGTAATGATTATTTTATTGATGTATGTGGTTATAGTGAAGATGAACTTTTAGGAAAACCACACAACATTATTCGGCATCCCGATATGCCTAAAGTGGTCTTTAAACTTCTTTGGGAAACCATCTCTAAAGGTAACAACATCAATGCAGTGGTTAAAAACTTAGCAAAAGATGGAAGGTATTACTGGATTTTTACTGAATTTGAATCTGAAATGAATACAGACAAAACGGAAATATTTAGCTATACAGCTTCACGAAAAACCATCTCCCCTTTTGTGATTGAGATCATAGCAGATCTTTATACTCAACTTTTAGAAGTTGAAAAAAAGGAAGGTGTTGAAGCTTCACAAGAGTATTTAATGAACTATCTAAAAGAAAAAGGTGATGATCTTACTTTTGGAAATTTTGTTGAAGAGATTCATCGGTTTTATTAAGATGAATCCTATTTTCCTATTTTGATTACACGTCGTGTAACCTCTTCAAAGTCAACTATCTCTTGATCTGATTTTATCGTATCTTTAGTTTTATGTGCTGAAAATCCATACGCCATAGGAGTAATGTTTTCCGTATCGTAAAAAGCTGTTCGTGCATCTATCCATTCACCTGTATTTACATCCGTTATCCAAATTACTGCACGATCACTCCACTGTATTTTTTCCTCTTTAAACCAAAGTATGGTACAGCCAATATCATCAAACATGTATTTTCGTCCCGTATCAGGATGTCTCACTTGAGCTGTATTTTTACGATCACTCACCACCATCACACAACGCGCACACATATCTCTATCCCAATGCACTTTTGCTACGGCAGTTTTAGATTTCTCCTCGCAACCCGTTGTGAGTAAAAGCATCAGTGCACTTGCACATAAAATAAGTAATTTTTTCATTATCGTGGTCCAAACAGTTTATAACATTTTGCTTGAGTTACATCAAATTGAAACAGTTTTACTTTTGTTTTTTCACTGTTATACACATGCGATATTTTTACTTGTGCATCTAAAAATCGCTGAGATCGCTTACACTCATTTTCAATAAATGCAGCTTCCCAATTAGTCCTATCTTCTGCCATTACAGCTTCATCACTTTTTGCCCCTGTATTGATCTCATAGCTGTAAATTAAATTTGATTCTACTGCTTTTACGTCAACGATACTCGTGTATTTATTGATTTTTTGCGGTATTGTCTTCATCAACTCTTGTGCAACCATTTGAATAATTTGTTTATTTTGTTTTGCAAGTTGTTCAGGGGATACATCTTGATTTTTTACCGGTAAATCCGTAGCCAATATACTGTTTGCTAAACCTAAGATAAATAGCGTTGTCCATAATAATCTCTTCATATTTCTCTCTTTATTTTTATTCGTTTGTATTATAGGTATTTTTTGCTTAAAGCCATACACCATTTCGTATATAATATATTATAGGATAGGCACTTACGAGTAAAACGTACATAAAATTAAAAAATAACGATATGTTAAAATTCCTTTCCAGTTGCTTTTTAGACACTTTAACCAAACTGTTTACAAGCCCATAAAAAGTTCCTACAAACAGTAATATATAAATCAAATAACCCACATAATAATAATCTTTTTGCAAAAAACAAAATGGGCAATGATGCGTTGGTAACTCATAAATATAGGTACCAAAAAATGAGATCAAACTCACAATTGAGATGATGATAAACGCAAAATTTGCCACGGCAAAAAGATATCTATTTTTTATAAAATACAACACTGCAATAAGTGCAAAAACACCATAAAACATACCTAAAAGTACAGATGTGGGTATTAAAAAAATACTTGATATAGCAGAAGTTGCTGAACTGGAATACAGCGTACCACAACAACTTACCATCTTATCTACATCAATGGCTGCAAACATCACCACTTCAAGTATCACTTCAGAAATAAACACCATAAATGCTACGATGTAAAATCCAAATTTTAATTTTACATAAGGAAGATTTTCATATTTAACATCCAAATAATGCAATACCAACCAAAAACCAAAAAGATAAAGATTGACAATTTTAAGTATAAATAAATAGGTTCCATATTCAGTAGCATCCACTACTCCTGCAGCACACATAGCCCCCGTTAACACATTGGATATTTTATCCAGTGTAAAAATAAAAAATAAAAACAGAGGCAACTTTATCATAAAAATATATTTTATGATGGTTGCTGCTAAGGAACTTTGTTTTTCTAAAGCATATTGTCTCTTGGTTGTTGAGCCTAAATCCCAATAGATAAAAATACGTATACTAAGAACCAAAGCAATAAAAGCAAAAAATACAAATACTGCATTGAGTATCAATAAAGCTAATACTTCAGGTGATAAAATCATTCTACAATATTTCCATTGTGCACTTCAATCACTCTATCCACAAAATCCAACTCAAAAAATAAAGGATCATGAGTAGCAACAATAATGGTTTTATTGCTGGCTTTTAACTCTTTTAGTATCTGTATAAAATGCAAAGAAAGCTTTTCATCAAGATTGGCTGTAGGCTCATCTGCAATGATGATTTTTGGATCATTAATATGCGCACGCGCTATGGCAACGCGTTGTTGCTCCCCACCCGAAAGATTTCGTACAATGGCCGTTTTTTTATGATGAATATTAAATTTATCCATCACCCGTTCCAATTTTTGTTTCACCTCATCTTGAGCTGGGTTGGTGGGAATTAGAGGCTGTATAATATTGTCTTGCACACTTAATGTTGGAATCAAATTATACTTTTGAAAAATAAATCCTATATTTTCACGTCGAAACAAAGCTGAAAAATTATCGGGCAGCTTGGATACCCGTTTACCATCAACGATTACTTCACCCGTTGTGGGTTTGCTCAATGCAGCTATAAGAGACAATATCGTACTTTTACCACTTCCACTTGCCCCTTTTAAAACAATGAGTTCACCCTCTTTAAAATGTAGATTAATATCATTTAAAGCAATAACTTTATCCTCTTTACCCACTTCATATGTTTTTGTTATGTTTTTTAATTCTATCATTATCGTATCGCCTCATCCGTTTCAATCGTTGCACTTTTCCAAGATGGAATAATAGTAGCAGCTATGTAAATTGGTACAGAAAGAAAAAAGACTAAAAACAAAGTTTGAAAATCAAACACAAAGGGTAATTCAAACGTTGTTTTAAGTTGTGAATAGCCCACAAATATCTCTCGTAGCAATGGTGCTTGAAAGAGATACACAAAAGCAAAAGCAAACAACACACCTACTAAATAGGCGATAAAGGAGATAATAAACGCTTCATAAAACTTCTCTTTCAAGATATCATCCACCGTCCAACCCACTGCTTTTAATATACCTATCTCTCTTTTTTCTTCGCTACTTAAGCCACTTGATTTATCATAAATGATGATAAAAAAAGTAAATAAAGCGATGATAAATAAAGCTAAAAATATCCCACTTTTATAGTCAAATATATTTTGATAACTCACTTGTAAATCTTCATTGCTAATGACTCTTGCATCAGGAAACATCAACTTGATTTTTGAAGCGATCATGGGTATCTCTTCTGGATTGGCAACTTTGACTACGATATCTGTAGCTTTATCTTCATTCATGTTAAAAATCTCTCGAGCCTCATGTTTAGCTAAGAGAATCATATCATTGGATTCAAGTTGCGTTTGGGTATCAAACACACCCCCAATATCCACTTGCTTAAAGGTACCATCAGGTTTGATAAAATTAAAATATTTTTTATAATAGTTCTCTTTCATCACAGAATAAACACCCTGTCCTACAACCATGGATGAATTTTCACTCATCTCATCCATATCAAATTTTTGGACAATATCATGCAAGCTGTCTTTGTATTGATTCTCATATTGATCAATTCCAACAATGGAAAAATTCACCCCTGCATTTTCAAAATAGTAGTATCCCCACACGCGTGCAACAGCATCCGTTACACCTGCGGTTTCAAGAATTTGATCAATGTAATGCACATCAATATCGTACTGTCGCCCTGCTTTAATCTTTTGTACAGTAATTTGAGGCAAAGATTCAACCGTGGAATTAAGTTCATGTTTAATCGAATGCGATATAAAAAATACTGAGGTCAATAAAAAGGTTAAAAAAGTAAATATTATCGTAATAAACAAGGATTTGTATTTTTGTCTTAAGATTGCGCCTACAGCGTATTCAATCAAGTAAAAATTGATCTTACTGAGCATTATATCCCTTTGATGAAGTTTTATGATGAATGTGCGAATGAGAATAGGTAAACGTAGAAGGAAAATACTCTCTTAGCATTGGATCATCTTTATAAATAGAACTTAAATCGGTCAAACTACGATGCCGTATGTATGAAGCTTCTGTTGAGATTGCAAGATCCGGAAGCCCCGTGAGTTTTACAAAGCTGTTTTTTTTATGGTGCATTGTAGGGGTGATTGATTTACTACTGTTAAGATAGACCACTTGAGCCACTAAAGCAGATGTCAATCCAAGTAATAGATATAAAACGTACACACTTTTTTTATGCATCTATTCGTCACTGTCCAATTTGTATACTTCAACTTCAATAATCTGATCAAAGGTAATGATGAGTTTTCCACGATGATCACTTTTAAATGTCTTAGCATCTTCTTCACTTTCAAAAGGGATAAGCTCATGTCCCATAGGTCCATACACATCACTTCGTATTACGTAAAATGCTTTAGTACCATCAATCCCTTTTTGAGAGTAATAATCTGTCACCAATATTTTAGTGATATTTTCCCGTTTTGCTATGGGATAATTACCCCATTTTTGGGCATCAAAATAAAATTTCATCAAATCTTTAACCCCATCAAATGACCAGTGTTTTTCATTGTTCCCGCTCTTATAAAAAATTTGCGCTGCCCATTTTGGATATTTGTACGTAAACATCCCACACACAGGACATTTTTCATCCTCTCTAACTTCAACCTTACCTTCAACCTCACCTAGATCACCAAGACGTTTCACTTCCCATAGATACAAAGCAACGGCTTGAAGTTGTTTCTCTTTTAAAGGTCGGCACAGTTTTTCATTTTTAATTGCAGATTTAAGCTCATTGATCTCTATGTAATCCGTAGGATCAATATCTTCTTTACACACTTTTTCAAAAATTTTTTTACCCATTGGATAGATTTTTTTCTTTTTTTTCTTTTTTACCATGGCAATGTCTGATTTTAAAGATTCTTGTGCCATTTTCAGTGCGGCATCAAAGTTAACTATCTTCCCTTTGTATTTTTGGATAAACTCCAAAGCATCAGCTTCAAGAGCAAAAGCCAATTTACTTACTTTGGTCATGGTCCCCATCACTTTTGATCCCACCACGTAAAATGCATCTTTTGCATTGATAAGTTTTTGCGTTTTTGCATCCACTACAGTCACTGCAGATAGATCTATTCCATACTCTTCCATATCCACAGCCAAACAGCGAATTGAACAATATTGTCTTTTGGTTCCATTATGAAGTTTTGAGGTGTGTGAGGTTTTATAAAACATTTTTATGTTCATCCCACACACAGGACACCAATGCTTTTCTTTACCCTCTTGTATAAGTATTGGTTCTGCACTTGCTTTTTTTACAAATCCTGCGGCTTGTGCACTCAAACTTAAAAGTAATGATAGTCCTATCTGTAAAAATATTTTCTTTACACTCATAATATTTCCTTTTAATAATTATACAATTATATTATCGAATTTTTATTTATTTACAGTTAATCTAAATCAATTTATTTAAAAATTATCATAATTTAATTTTATTAAACGTAAGAATATACATTTTGGTTAAGAGTTAACAAACGATTAACAATTTTACGTTATAGTTTGCAAATTTAAATCATTTAAGGAGAAAGAATGAAAAAATTACTACTTAGTCTATTTGTTATAGGTGCAGTTATGGTTGCAAGTGCTCAAGAGGCAAAAAAACCAATGAAAAACTTTAGAATGGTTGCAAAAGGGGAAGCAACACTTTTACAAGAGGGTAAAAATAAAGCCTATTGTCCAATATGTGGTATGACCTTGCCAATGTTTTACAAAACAAATCATGCAGCTTCGCACAACGGTCACAATAAACAATATTGTTCAATCGTATGTTTAGTTGAAGATGCTGTTGTAAATGGTACAAAATTAGACAATCACCAAGTTGTTGATAATGCTACATTAAAATTTATTAATTCAAAAGATGCATTTTTTGTTGTTGGGTCTAAAAAACCTGGAACCATGAGTGTGGTTAGCAAATATGCATTTGGAGCACAAGCTGATGCTGACGCTTTTGCAAAAGCAAATGGTGGAGATGTAATGAAGTATGATGCTCTTTATGCTTTGGTTGAAAAATCTTTAGAAAAAGATATGAAAGCTACTAAAATGCGACAAGCAAAAGCGATCAAAAAAGGTGGAATGATGTATAAAAAAATGTGTCAAAAAACCGATAAAAGATTCAACTCAACGGCTGATGCAAAATCATTTTTAATTGACAGTGGTATTTGTGGAAAAATCAAAGGTAAAAAACACCAAGCAATCGCTTTATACTTAAACAGTAGAAAGTAATTCACGCTGCTTTCCAAGCTCTACCTCTGATTTCCAAGCTGATCTTGGAAATCAGAGACCCTTAAATAAGATAAAAATACTCCTAATTAACTTTTCTACACATACTATTCATAAGCCATCATTTCTAACATAATTTGACACAAGTCAAGGGTTTATTTTCTATATGTTGTTACAATTTACTGTTTAAATAGAATAAATTACATAAGGAGAGAATATGGCACTTTCAAGAAGAGATTTTCTTAAAAGTTCTGCAGCAGCCTCAGCGGCAGCAGCAGTAGGAATGAGTGTACCTTCATCAATGCAAGCGGCATCTAGCGATGCTCAAAGCGGTTGGAGATGGGATAAAGCAGCTTGTAGATTTTGTGGTACGGGTTGTGGTATCATGATGGCTACAAAAGGTGGTAAAATCGTTGCAGTAAAAGGGGATCCAGCAGCACCTGTAAATAGAGGTCTGAACTGTATCAAAGGTTACTTCAATGCAAAAATCATGTATGGAGCTGACAGACTCAAACAACCACTTTTAAGAGTTGGAAAAGATGGTAAATTTGATAAACAAGGTAACTTTCAACCTGTAAGCTGGGAAAGAGCATTTGATGAGATGGAATTTCACATCAAAAAAGCCTTAAAAGCTAGTGGACCTGAAGGTGTTGGGGTATTTGCTTCAGGGCAATATACTGTAATGGAAGGTTATGCAGCACAAAAGATGATGAAAGGTGGATTCAGATCAAACGCTATTGATCCAAATGCACGACACTGTATGGCTTCTGCCGTTGTTGGTTTTTATCAAACTTTTGGTATTGATGAGCCTTCAGGATGTTATGATGATATCGAGTTAACCGATACAATCATCTCTTGGGGAGCAAACATGGCAGAGATGCACCCTATTTTATGGTCACGAGTTACGGATAGAAAACTGTCTGATCCAGACAGAGTAAAAGTAATCAACATGTCTACATACCGACACAGAACTTCAGATTTGGCGGATATTGAAATTATCTTTTCACCAAACACTGACCTTGCAATGTGGAACTACGTAGCTCGTGAGATTGTATACAACAACCCTGAAGCTATTGATTGGGATTTTGTAAAAAAACATATGGTATTTTGTGCAAGCCCAGTAAACATGGGTTACGGTATGAGATCAGCAAAAGAGTTTGAAAAATTCCCTGAATTAAAGAAAAAATATTCTGCTAAAGAGATGGAAACTATTTCAAAAGAGATGAAAAAAGTAGTTTCTGCAAAAGAAGCACCCGCTCTTGAGCCTTATGGGTATAAAGAGGGTGACATGATGGTTAATAAACCAGCAGGTCTTAAACACTGGGAGATCTCTTTTGAAGAGTACAAAAAATTCTTAGCACCGTATACACTTGATTATGTGGCAAAGATTTCAAAAGGTGATCCTGATGAAGATATCAATGAATTTAAAGCTAAGCTTCAAACATTAGCGGATCTTTACATTGAAAAAGGACGAAAAGTAGTATCATTCTGGACAATGGGTATGAATCAACATACACGTGGTACTTGGGTAAATACACTTTCATACAACGTTCACTTTTTATTGAACAAACAAGCTAAACCAGGTTCTGGAGCATTCTCATTGACAGGTCAACCTTCAGCTTGTGGAACAGCAAGAGAAGTTGGAACATTTGCACACAGATTACCAGCAGATATGATGGTAGCTTCTGCTAAACATAGAAAAGTCACTGAAGATGGTTGGAAAGTTCCAAATGGAGTATTAAATCCAAAAGGTCACCAACATATCATGAAAATTCATAGAGACCTTGAAGATGGTACGATGAAATTTGCATGGATCAACGTATGTAACCCATACCAAGATACAGCATCTGCATCACACTGGATCAAAGCTGCACGACAAATGGATAACTTTATCGTTTGTTCTGACGGTTATCCAGGTATCTCTGCAAAAGTTTCAGATCTGATTTTACCAACAGCGATGATCTATGAAAAATGGGGAGCTTATGGAAATGCTGAGCGACGAACTCAACACTGGAGACAGCAAGTATTGCCTGTAGGTGATGCGATGTCCGATACATGGCAATGGATTGAGCTTTCAAAAAGATTTACCGTTGGTGAACTTTGGGGTGAACAACCACTGTTAAGTACAGGTGGTAAGAAAACTCTTCCAGATGTAACTGCAGCAGCAGCAAAAATGGGATACACTAAAGACACTACAATGTTTGATGTTTTATTTAACAATAAAAGAGCTCATTCATATAAAGTAGATTTAAACAATCCTATCCAAAAAGGTTACGACAATACTGAGTGTAGTGGAGATAGCCGAAATGTAAAAGGAAGTGACGGTAAAGTATGGAAAGGTTATGGTTTCATGGTTCATCAATACTTATTTGAAGAGTATGCAGACTTTGGACGTGGACACGCTCATGACTTGGCAGACTTTGAAACGTACCACCGAGTAAGAGGTCTTAAATGGCCAGTTGTTGATGGTAAAGAAACGCAATGGCGATTCAATGCTAAATACGATCCTTATGCAGCAAAAGCAACTAAAAAAACCGGAAATTCACATGCATTTTACGGACCTTTAGCTAAAGCTTTATCGCAAGGTAATTTAAATGGTATTACAGATAAAAAGAAAAAAGGTCTTAAAAACAAAGCGAAAATCTTTGCTCGACCGTACATGGATCCACCAGAGATGCCAGATGCGCAATACCCTGTATGGATGTCAACGGGTCGTGTTCTAGAGCACTGGCACAGTGGTACAATGACCATGAGAGTTCCTGAGTTATACCGAGCTGTTCCTGAAGCATTGTGTTACATGCATCCAGCTGACGCTAAGAAATATGGTGTTGCACAAGGTAAACTTTGTTGGGTTGAATCAAGAAGAGGTAAAGTTAAAGCTCGAGTTGAAACTCGTGGAAGAAACCGACCTTCAAGAGGACTTATATTTGTACCATGGTTTGATGAAAAAGTATTCATCAATAAAGTTTGTGCTGACTACACATGTCCGCAATCAAAACAAACTGACTTTAAAAAATGTGCAGTAAAAGTTTATAAAGCATAATAAAGGGGGTATGTTGTCTTGAGCAACATTAATCCTCAAAAGGAAAAAGAAGAAAGAACGATGAAGAAAGAACCAATACAACAAGATAGAAGAAATTTCTTACTCAATATGGCAAGATCAGCAGGTGTTGCCACCTTGGGTGGTCTAATGTGGAGTGCGTATGTTGATGAAGTAACAGCAACAACGCTACTGCTTAGACCTCCTGGTGCATTAGCTGAGGATGATTTTTTGAAAACTTGCATCAAATGTGGTATGTGTGTAGAAGCCTGTCCATTTGACACCTTGGTTCTAGCTCGTCCAGGAGATAATAAACCAATTGGAACACCGTATTTCACACCACGTGATATACCGTGTTACATGTGTCCAGATATCCCATGTGTTCCTGTATGTCCTACAGAAGCATTGGATCCTAAAAAAGTAACTACGGATGGTGTTTTAGATATCAACAAAGCTCAAATGGGAGTTGCGGTGATTGACGAACAAAGTTGTATCGCTTTTTGGGGAATCCAATGTGACGCATGTTATCGTGCCTGTCCTTTATTGGATGAAGCAATTAAACTTGAGTATAGAAAAAATGAACGTACGGGAAAACATGCATTTCTATTGCCTGTCATTGTTCCTGACGTTTGTACGGGTTGTGGACTTTGTGAACGAGCTTGTGTCACAGAAAAAGCAGCTGTATTTATCTTACCAAGAGAAAATGCTTTAGGAAAAGCCGGAGATTATTACATCAAAGGTTGGGATAAAAAAGATGAGCAACGATTACAAAATGCACAAGAGATAAAAACAAAAACAAAACTCAGTGAACGAACTGCGGTTGATTCATTAAACGATTTGGGAGGATTATTAGATGACTAATTTTTTATTTAAACATAGATATCTAATTGCGCGAAGATTCACTCAAATATCGTTGATGCTATTGTACCTTGCAGGAAATTTTTGGGGATGGAGCATCTTACAAGGAAACTTGAGTGCTTCGATGGTTTTTGGGCTTATCCCTTTAAGTGACCCTTATGCTCTGCTACAAATGTTTGCAGCAGGTGCATTAATTGCAACCAATGTATTAGTAGGCGCTATAATTATAACCCTATTTTACTTTATTGTAGGTGGTCGTGCATTTTGTTCATGGGTATGTCCTGTAAATATTGTGACAGATCTAGCTGCGTGGGTAAGACAAACTTTTGGATTTAATCAAATTCAAAAGCGTCAACCAGCAAGTAGAAATATGCGATATTGGGTATTGGCATTGAGTTTAATTATCTCTGTTGCCCTTGGGATTACAGCATTTGAA
>JAYEFX010000110.1:0-11828 GCA_034658775.1 Campylobacterota bacterium | reverse complement strand
TAATAAAATCATGTTAGGAATAAAGCGTAAAAATGAGATATCAAAAGTACCTTGATGTGTTTCCCCATCATTTCCAACTATTCCAGCACGATCAATTGTAAATACGACAGGCAGATTCATCAAACACACATCGTGAATAATTTGATCAAAACCACGTTGTAAGAAGGTAGAATAGATGGTAATAAAAGGTTTAAAGCCCTCTTTTGCCATGGCTGCCATAGAGGTTACAGCATGTTGTTCTGCAATAGCAACATCCCAGAAACGTTCAGGAAACTTTTCAATAAGTTGATCCATACCTGTACCGCTTGGCATGGCTGCAGTTACCCCCACTACGTTATCATGTTGTGTAGCAAGCTCTAGCAGAGCATCTGAAAATACAGCAGTAGCACTTTTTGCACCTGCTTTTTTAAGAAACTCACCATTTTGAACATTAAATGGTCCAACTCCATGCCAGTGTTCATGATGTCCTTCGGCTATTTTATAACCTTTACCTTTGGTCGTTCGGGCATGAACAATGACAGGTTTATTCATGTTTTTTGCTAACGTTAAAGTATCAATAATCTCATCAATATCATGACCATCAATGGGACCAATGTAATCAATTCCCATCTCTTCAAATAAAATCCCAGGAGTAATAAGCTTAAGGCTCTCTTCCATTTTTTTTGCAATGTAGGTTGAACCTTCTGGAAGATTATTTTTGACAAAATGATCAACTTTTTCTCGAAAGCCTTGATAAAACTTACCCGCAAGAAGTTTACTTAAATGTTTCGATATGGCACCAATAGGTTTGGCAATACTCATCTCGTTGTCATTTAGAATAATAACAATGGGCAGTTTTAAATCACCCAATTCATTGAGTGCTTCATAGATCATCCCTGCGGTCATGGAACCATCACCAATCATCACAACAGGAATTCTATTTTCTTTTTTGAGTTGAATTGCTTTTGCTGCACCTACGGCTAAAGAGATAGAAGTAGAACTGTGCCCCGCCACAAAATAATCCGCAGCACTCTCTTTGGGTTTGGTAAAACCACTTAGACCTTTGTGTTGTCGTATGGTTTCAAACTCTTCCCAACGTTGCGTGAGCAGTTTATGTGGATAACATTGATGCGATACATCAAAAATAAATGGATCATTAAAAGGATCAAACACTTTATGCATACCAACGGTAAGTTCCACCGCACCCAGTGTTGAGCTAAAATGCCCACCATTTCTTGATACTACATCGATGATGCGATCACGTATATCTTGACAAAGAGTTAGTAGCTCGTCATGCGATCTATTTTTTATATTCACTTAAAACCTTATTTAATACGTTAAACACCGCTGTGTTTTGCTCGTGTGTTCCAATGGTAATTCGAATGGCATTGAATCCATAACCTGTCATATCTCGTACAATGACACCTTGTTCTAAAAGTGACTGAGCAATTTGTTTGGAGATGTAATCTCCTAATTTTATGGTGATAAAATTGGTGTAACTTGGAATATACTCAAATCCTTTTTGAGTACAATACTCTTCGTAACGTTGCATCTGTATAAAGTTTTTGGCAATGCACTCTTGCACAAATTGCTCATCACCTAAGGCACTAATAGCCGCTGCTAAAGTAGGCGTAGTGATGTTAAAGGGAGGTCTTAATTTATGCAATGTTTGAATAATTTCCTCTTGAGCAATTCCGTACCCAACACGCATCCCACCTAAAGCGTAAGCTTTTGAAAAAGTTCCTAAGTAGATGCAATTTGGAAATTGTTTTATGAGTTCATTTGGATTGATCAGTTTGTTATTGTCTTTAAACCGTGCGTATTCTTGATACGCACCATCAACAACAACCAAGGTGTTGGAATCAATCCCTTTTAAAAAGTCAATTACATCCGAAGTATCCAAACATTCACCTAAGGGATTATTCGGTAAACATAAGAAGATAATATCCGCTCCCTCTTGCTCATACAACTCTTTAAATTGTGCTAAGTTATGGGCATCATCAGGAGTCTTGAGTATGGTTGCACCCGTTTGTTTTGCATAGATCTCATACATGGCAAAAGTGGTTTTACTCATAAGCACCTTTGAACCAGTTTTGCATTTAGCGTGCACACAAAATTCGATCACTTGATCACTTCCTGCACCAATAATAATATTGGAACTTTGTACATCAAACTTAGATGCAAGTGCATCTTTAAGTTCATACATTGAATCATCTGGATAGATGTACGCTTGGGTGCTTGTGTTTTGAAGTGTCTGAATCACCTTTGGTGATGTTCCATACGGATTTTCATTGGAAGCCAATTTGATAATATTTTCAGGTTTAACACCATATTCTCGAACGACCAGCTCGATTGGTTTACCTGCTTCATAGATATTGACGTTGTCTAAAACTTGATTAAATGTCATGTGTATTCTCTTTTTTTTGGTACTCTTAAAGGCAATATTTTATCTAAATAATGCATTAAATTCACTTAGGCATAACTTAATCTTAAAGCTTAGTCTTATTAACGTGAAATCTTTTTATATCAAATTTAGTATAATTATCTAAGATTATAAATTTGATAAGAAAGGATTATAAATGAATGGCGAACCAACCATGGATCAAATAGACGATTACAACAACAATGAATCTCCTGAAAAAAGAAGATTGGTACGATTGGTGATATTTGGTATTTTAGCTGTTGGGGTTGTGTATGCTGGATTTAAATTTAGCTACAGCAATGTAGAAGATTATGTTGGAACACAGCAACGCCCAGGTATTAATACAGCAAAACAATAAATTTGACAAAGGGTGGTAGGTGGGTCAAATGTCGTTAATATAAAGAATATTTTTAAAAACTTCCTTGTAATAAGGGAGTGTCACTTGTTCATAACTCTCCCTATCGATATGCAAGTTGACATACCACTTAAAGGCGATATTTCGCCTTTTAAGTGCTTCCATACTGAGAAGTGTATCATTGATTGAACCCAATTTTGATGAGCTTATGAGAATATTTTCATCACAATTAAACTCTTTAATCATATCAATCATAAAATAGTTACTCTCTAGTGGAACCATAAGTCCACCAGCACCCTCTACAATCAAAATATCACAAAAATTCATTAAAAAATCTCGTTGTTGCATTAAAAACTTGATGTTGATGTGTGTATTTTGTTTAGCTACAAAAGGAGCAGCAGGCAATGAAAATTGATACGGGACTACATCATTGATGTTTACAGTGAACTGGGGATTGAGAATTTGAGTGAGTTCTAAAAGTTCACTTCCATCATGTGGTTGATTGGTTACGCCCGTTTCAATAGGTTTATAGTAACCTACTTTATACCCTTCATTGGCGTATTTTACAAGCAATTTTTGTGCTGCATAGGTTTTGCCTACATCGGTATTTGTTGCAGTGATAAATAAGGACTTTTTTTTCATAAACTTTTCTTTTGCTTCTTTTGGTATAATATTTCAATTATTATAGGATATAAAAGGTTAAATATAAATGTCACACGATTTTGAGATAGAAGTAGATGAGAGTATAGAGGTTAGTGAACCTAAAAAATATAAAGTATTTTTACTAAACGATGATTATTCAACAATGGAATTTGTTATTGAGATTTTAACAAAAATATTTAGAAAAAGTATGGATGAATCCACTAGTATAATGATGAATATTCATAACAATGGTAAAGAGGTATGTGGTGTGTATACGTATGAGATCGCTTCAACAAAAGTGGAGCAAGTCAAAGCTTTAGCACGTGAACGAGGTTTCCCTTTAAAAGCTATGATGGAGCAGGAGTAAGCAATGATAAGTCAAGATTTACGTGAAGTATTTACCCAAGCACTGATCTACGCCAAACAAAATCGTCATGAGTATCTTACGGTTGAGCATGTATTTTTGATGCTTCTAAATGAAGATTTTATAGAAGAGTTATTTGAAAATTTTGGTTTGGACATGGTGGATTTGCATCTTCAAATTAAAACACATATTCAAAATAATACACCAGTATTTCCAGAAGATATCAAAGATGAGCCTGTAGAATCAATGAGTCTAACTCAAGCAATAAATGAGATGATTGCACACGCACAATCCAGTGGAAAATCAAGTGTTACCGTAGACGATATGTTGGTGGCAATTTTACGCCAAAAAGAGGCGTACGCAAGTTATTTGTTACACAAACAAGGGATACAGCGAATTGATATTCTTGAAGAGATATCGCATGATGATAGGGAAGAACAGAATGAAGCAAAACAAAAAAAAGAAAAATCTGCCTTAAAGGAAAACAGTACAGAACTTGTAGAGCGTGCGCGAGAAGGTGAGATTGATCCTGTAATTGGAAGAGAGTTGCAAATCAAACGTGTGATTGAGATATTAAGCAGACGGAAGAAAAATAATCCCATTTTAGTGGGTGAGCCAGGTGTTGGTAAAACGGCAATTGCCGAAGGTTTAGCCTTAGAGATTGCCAACAATAATGTACCAGAGCTTTTAAAAAACGCTACGGTGTATTCGTTGGATATGGGTTCGTTGGTTGCTGGAACAAAATATCGTGGGGATTTTGAAAAAAAACTCAAAGCAGTTTTAAAGCAGATCAATGAGATAGATGATGCCATTTTGTTTATTGATGAGATACATACTATTGTAGGAGCAGGAAGTGTTGGTGGCAGCGCTATGGATGCGTCTAATATTCTAAAACCAATGTTGGCCAATGGAAAATTACGCTGCATAGGAGCGACTACGCATACAGAATATCGTAATGATTTTTCAAAAGATAAGGCGCTTAGTCGTCGTTTTGCAAAAGTTGATATTGATGAGCCCAGCATTGAAGATGCGGTACTTATTTTAGAAGGTCTAAAAAGTAAATATGAAGAGTTTCACAATGTCAAATACTCTAAAAAAGCGATTGAAACGGCTGTTAATTTAAGTGCAAAATTTATCAATGACCGCTTTTTACCTGACAGTGCTATTGATGTGATTGATGAGGTGGGAGCAAAAATTAAACTTACGAATACCCATAAAAAAGCCAAAACCATCACGATCAAAGATATTGAAGATACCATTGGAAACATAGCTAATATACCAAGTCAAAGTGCAACAAAAAATGACTTGAGTTTACTTAAATCACTGGAAAAAAATATGCAAAAACGTGTATTTGGTCAAAATGAAGCGATAGAAAAAATAGTAAAAGCGATCAAAATAAACAAAGCGGGACTTTCGCGAGACAATAAGCCAATAGGCAGTTTTTTATTTACAGGACCAACAGGTGTGGGTAAAACGGAAGTAGCCAAAGAGTTGGCTTCACAATTAGGAATCCATTTTGAGCGATTTGATATGAGCGAATACATGGAACCGCATACCATTGCTCGACTTATTGGAGCACCTGCAGGTTATGTGGGGTTTGAAAATGGTGGATTGCTCACTGAAGCTATACGAAAACATCCTCATACGGTATTGTTGCTTGATGAGGTTGAAAAAGCACATCCTGATTTGATGAACGTACTATTGCAAGTGATGGATAATGCCAGTTTGACTGATAATAGTGGGAATAAAGCAGATTTTCAAAATGTAATTGTGGTGATGACTTCCAATCTTGGAGCAACTCAAGCTAGTGTGATGGGATTTGCTAAAGATGATACGCTTAACGAAAGTAAAGCAGTGAAAAGCTTTTTTGCCCCAGAGTTTAGAAACCGATTGGATGCAACGGTTAATTTTAATCATTTGGATATGAATGTAGTCGTTAAAGTTGTTGCTAAATTTATTGATGATTTAAATACTCAAATGAAAGCTAAAAATATTATTGTAAGTGTCAGTGCTAAAGCAAAAAAACATTTAGCCAATCTTGGATACGACAAAGTGATGGGAGCTCGACCTTTGGAACGTATTATTGCCAAGGAGATTAAAGAACCACTAACGGATGAGATTTTATTTGGGAAGCTTAAAAAAGGTGGCCTAGTAAACGTTGATCTGAAAAAAGAGATGTTCCATTTTGAATACGAATAAAGAGGGTGATATTTTTTGAGAATTCAGCCTTTAAGCATCTATTCTCAAACTTTTCCTAACCCTCAAACTGCAGATGATGAGGGATTATTGTGTTATGGTGGTGATTTGCAACCAAACCGAGTTCTTGCAGCATATTGCAAGGGGATCTTTCCTTGGTTTAATGAAGATGACCCCATACTCTGGTGGTCACCAAACCCTAGACTTATCATTGAACTGGATGAATTTAAGATCTCTAAATCATTACAAAAAACCATACAAAAAAATACTTTTGAAATAAAGTTTGATGCAAATTTTAGGCAAACCATGATTGAGTGTGCCACTATTAATCGTGAAGATCAAGAGGGCACGTGGATCAATGAGATGATGGTAGAAACGTATTGTGAACTGTTTGAGATGGGTTTTGCTCACAGTTTTGAAAGCTACTATGAGGGTGAATTAGTAGGTGGTGGATACGGTTTAGCATTGGGAAATATGTTTTGTGGTGAATCGATGTTTTCGAAAAAATCCAATGCGTCAAAAGTGGCATTGGCACATCTTGTGAAACATTTAAAAAATAAAGAGTTTGCATTTATTGATTGTCAAATACCTACTGCACATCTTATAAGTATGGGTGCAAAAGAGATAAGTAGAGATAAATTTTTGCAATTAGTTCAAAAATCTTTAGAAAATCCTAAGGAATTTAGATAAGATATGCGCATTAAAATAAAAAAGGTACTAAATGTTAATTAAAATTGATATGAACTCTGAAGAGTTTTTAACGGAACAAGAAAAAACAAAAAAGTTTGCGGATAAGGTATGTAATCAGTTTGGATTTGAATACCATCCACAAGTTGAAGTAAATGAATCTGTTATTATGGGACTTACTCGAAACAAATTAATTTACAACAAGCGATATTGTCCATGTTTTATGGTTGTGGGAGAAACCAAAGAGGAGCAAAAAGCTGCGGATAATCGAATTTGTCCATGTAAGCCAGCTTTGGAAAAAGAGATTCCTGAAGAGGGAAAATGTCATTGTGGTATTTTTTGTACACCTGAGTATGTACGAGCAAATACAATTGAAACTGCTGCTGAAAAAGCGATTCATGAACATTCACGAGGATTAACAAAAGAGGAGTGTGAAGTATTATTAGAGCGACCACAACTTGATGGTGAGACTATTGAAGCACTTCTTGAAGCACGTGAACTTGGTTTTGTAGAGTTTAATCTAGTGGATACTCGAGAATGGATGGAGTGGGTTGCTCAACGAATCAAAGGTACAGATTATTTGATCCCAACAACTTCTTTTTATCAATCAATTGAACAACTTGAAGAGCAAAAAGATAAACCTGTAATTGTGTACTGTTTAACAGGAAGCCGAAGTGCTTATTGTCAACAAGTGATGAAGGACTTAGGTTTTGCTCATGTGTGTAATTATGATTATGGAATAGTTAGTTATAAAGGTGAAATTATCAGTGGAGAAGAGGAAAAATAATCTCTTTTCTACTCTTTTGTAGAATCTACTAGTGAAGCAATATGAGTCATCAAATCTTTTATTTTAATTGGTTTGGTGATGAATTTTGCAACACCCAAATCCTTGGCTTTTTCTAAATATTCATCACTGTTAAAAGCTGTTGTAAAAATAATTGGAACATCTTTTTCGTGCGCATAAATTTGTTCAGCCAGTTCAATACCACTCATCACAGGCATATTAATATCACTAATAATAAGATCAATATCTTTATGATGATGCAAAAACTTATTAATAGCATCATGGCCATCTTTAGCTATGTGGGCATGTTTGAAAATACTCTGAAAGATATCTGCTGTTTGAAAACGAATCATATCATCATCTTCAACGTACAAAATTGTTATTTTTTTTAGTGTATTTATATTAAAAGGCATAATAACCAACTTTCATTTAATTATATTTACCTTTAGTATATCTAATTTTGTCTGTATTTTTTCAATAACTGTAAAATTGATAGGAAAAACGTGACCATGGCGGGTCCTAAAATCATCCCCCAGAAGCCAAAAGTAGAAAGCCCAGCTACAATGGCAAAAAAGATCAAAATCTCATTTACTTTGGATGGAGTTTTTACAACCATTTTATTAATATAGGTGATAATAATGGGTTTAATAAAGGTATCGGCAATAATTGAAATAACAATAATACTGTACGTAGTGATAATAATGGCTTCACGGATATTGCCATTGGCTATTTCATAAATAGCAATAGGAGCCCACATTAAAACTCCTCCAACGACAGGAATAAGAGATGCAAAACCATACAATACACCTAAGAGTAAACCATTATAACCATACATGGAGATAAAAAAACCAAATAAAAACCCTTCAAATATAGCAGTGATAATAATCGAATAAAACACAATGCTCATCACATTTGAGACTTCAAAAAACAGATCGTTGCTGTCTTCCATTTTTAGGGGTATAAACTCTTTGGCTTGATAAGACAGAGGTTGACCATACAGACTAAAAAAGAAATAAAAGATTAAAATCAACAGCATGTCCATCATAAATGAAGCGGAGTTTTTCCCTATGTAGCCACTAATAGATAATACGTTGGACAATATTTGACTCACTGAAAGTTGTCCTAAAAGCTCTTGCAGTTGCTCTTTAATAAAGATAAAATCATTAGGTATTTTAGTTACCCACATCGATACAGTACTGTATATTGAGGTAATTTGTGCTTGATCAATGTGATTGGCATAATTTGCAAAAGCAAAAATAAAATATAAAATAGGAACAAAAAATAAAAGTCCTAGCAATAATGTCATGATAATAGAGGTGATGGCGATATTTTTAAATTTAAATTCAAAATAACGATGAATAGAGTGCGTTGCAATGGTAAGCAACAAAGCGATGATTAAACTTTTTAAAAATGGTGCAAACAGTTGACTTAAAAAAAATAATATACCCGTAAGCAAGACCAATAAAAAGTGTTGAGGTTTCATTAAAACAGTCCCTCTTGATGCGTATTGAGCTGCGTTGGAACACTTAATTTTAGTAATTCATACGTTTTAACCGTAGGGATTCTACCACGTGCGGTTCGTTGAATGTACCCATTAGCCAATAAATATGGTTCTATTGCATCTTCAATGGTTCCCTCATCTTCACTAAGTGCTGCAGCCATTGTACTTAATCCCATTGGACGACCTTTTGATGACACTAACAGTTCAAGCAATTTGATGTCCATCTCATCAAAACCATGATCATTGACACCCAATTCATCCAAAGCGTATTGACAACGATTCAGATTGATAATCTCTTCATTTTCAACTTCCGCAAAATCTCGAACACGACGTAGAAGTCGCAAAGCAACACGAGGAGTTCCTCGACTACGTCGGGCAATCTCTGCACTGGCATCTTTTTGTGCCTCTTTATTGAGTTTCACTGAAGCGATGGTAGCTATTTTTGCAAGCTCTTTATGGTCGTAAAATTGCATTCTAAAATGCATACCAAAACGTTCACGCAAGGGGTTACTAATCATCCCTGCTCGTGTGGTTGCACCAATAAGTGTAAAGCGAGGAAGATCTACTTTTACCGTTTGTGCCGCAGGTCCACTACCGATGATAATATCCAATCGATAATCTTCCATAGCAGGATAGAGTATCTCTTCAACAGCAGGGCTTAAACGGTGAATCTCATCGATAAATAAAATATCACCCTCTTCCAGATTGGTTAAAATTGCAGCTAAATCACCTGATTTCTCGATCATGGGAGCTGCAGTGGTTTTGATACTTGTGCCCATCTCGTTTGAGATGAGATACGCTAATGTTGTTTTACCAAGACCTGGTGGTCCATAAAGAAGAACATGATCCAAAGCTTCATTTCGACGTTTACTCGCATCGATAAAAACTTGCAGATTTTTTTTTATTTTTTCTTGACCGATGTAATCATCCCAAATGGATGGACGCAGTGATACTTCGGTATGCTCCTCTTCAAAAGAGATCTGCTCTACTTCTACAAGTCTTTCCATCTAATATTGCTCATTTATAGAAGGAAATGATCCCTCTTGTACATTGGATGCATATTGCTCAACAGCTGCTTTGACTTGGCTTGCACCATCAAGATAGTGTCGTACAAATTTTGGTTTAAAATCTTCAAAGAAACCAAGCATATCGCTCCAAACAAGAACTTGACCATCCGTAACTTCTCCTGCACCAATTCCAATGACGGGAATATTAACCGCTTTAGTGATCTCAATAGCGGCTGCTGTTTTGACCCCTTCAAGTACCATGCAAAAAGCACCCGCTTTTTCAATGGCAATTGCATCTTCAACTAAAATATTGATATCTTCAGCAGTTTTACCTCGTACAATATATCCACCTTCACTTCGGACATATTGAGGCATAAGACCAATGTGTCCCATCACTGCAATAGAGTTTTGTGTCAGATGCTGTACAATGTGTGCTCGATCTTTCCCCCCCTCTATTTTAATTGCAGCAGCATTGGTTTGATTGTATACTTTTACTGCATTTGCCAGAGCTTTATCTTCATTGATGTAGCTTCCAAAAGGCATATCCAGTACAACAAAAGAGTTCGGTGCTCCATTGCATACGGCTTTGGTATGATAGATCATTTGATCCAACGTGGCACTAAGTGTATCAGGTTTTCCTGCAAAACTCATGTTTAAACTGTCCCCAACTAAAATCATATCAACATACTGTTCAAATAGGTTGGCAAACAGTGCGTCATAGGCAGTTATCATGGTTAGTTTTTTAGTGTTTTTAGAATTTTTTATTTTAGAAATAGTTTGTTTTTCAAAATTTTGATTGATAATACTCATTAATCTAATACCTTGTTATAATATGATATTATTATAGCTAATTAAATTTAGAATTCACACAAAAATAGGATAGTATTTATGAAAAAACTCGTAGGCTTTATCACGTCGTCGTTCCCTGAAAATAACTTTACGGTTGATTTGGCATTGGGCATG
The DNA here is from genome assembly GCA_034658775.1 of Campylobacterota bacterium. Lineage (GTDB taxonomy): Bacteria > Campylobacterota > Campylobacteria > Campylobacterales > Arcobacteraceae > JAYEFX01. The sequence continues at coordinate 928 of JAYEFX010000110.1, read as the reverse complement.
AAAGAATCAGGCGTTGATACGTTGGAGTTGGGTATACCTTTTTCGGATCCAGTTGCTGATGGACCAGTGATTGAGTTTGCTAGTTTAAAAGCGTTGAAAAATGGATTTAGATTGGATGATCTGTTTACTGTGAGTTCTCAAATAGCACCGCAAATGGATACATTGTGGATGGGTTACATGAACCCTTTTTATAAATACGGAATGGAAGCATTTCTAAAAAAAGCGCAAGAATATAATGTTGCTGGTACAATCATTCCGGATCTGCCTTATGAAGAAGCAGGTGCATACAGTGAGCTTTTTAAGCAACACAATAAGTCCAATATCTCTTTTGTTGCACCAACAGATACTGCACAACGCATTGATACCATTGTTAAAGATGCGCAAAAATTTATCTATTTGGTCGCGTATGCAGGGATCACTGGATCTGGAGCCAAAGAGGATCTAACTGAAGTAATTGAAAACATCAGACATGCTTCATCTACTCCTATTTACATTGGATTTGGCGTCAATGAGCATACGGCAAAAGAAAAGATACAAGGTGTGGATGGTGTTATTGTAGGAAGTGCTTTTGTTCATATTATGCTTGATGAGGATTTAAATTATACACAAAAGATTGCTAAGATTACAGCTTTGGCAAAAACAATCAAAGAAAAAATAAACGAGTAACGAACACAGTCATGATTTACCATCAACCCGATATAGAATTTATTGAAGAGAATCGAAAATGCTCTTATTTTGCGGATGAAGTATCCGATATTCGCTATCGATATTTAAATGACTCTACGCCTGAAGAGTTTCACGAGATGCTCAAACGTGGATGGAGACGATTTGGGAAAATGAATTTTGTACCTGAGTGCAAAGGGTGTGAAAAATGTGTCAGTATGAGAATTGATGTTCCCGCATATCAATTTTCTAAATCTGAAAAAAG
>JAYEFX010000109.1:0-2380 GCA_034658775.1 Campylobacterota bacterium | reverse complement strand
AATTAGTAAAACAAGTTTTTGAAGTTGAAGCTAAAAAAGAAGATAGGGTTAATTCAAACCATGATCATTATCAAAAAGTTGCAAGCTATAAAACTATGGAAAGTTATCGGTCTATTTGGAATAATTTTTTTAACTATCTCAAAGAGCATTGGTTGATAAAAGATTTTGAAAAAATAGAAGCACAACATATTCAAGCCTATTTGGATTATAAAATAGAGTACTACCCTTCAAAACAGTATCTAGAGAAAATATCTTCGGCTCTTGGTAAGCTTGAACATGCCTTACAACTATTTGCAAAAAATATTCATAATAAATCTAGAGAGTATGATTTTTCAATTCGACAAACTATTTTAGATGAAGCTAGAGACTTAAAGTATGTAGCTAGCAACTATCGAAATCGTGCTTATAATAATCCTGAACTTTTGATTTTTCATTTACAGAATCCAATGCATAAATTAGCGGCTAAAATTCAGTATGAAGGGGGTGCAAGAATTGAAGGAATAGCACTTATAAAATCTGAGCAATTGTTGGGAATAAAATTCGATTCAATTACAAATACAGACAAAGGTATTATTTTTACTAAAGAAAAAGGAGGAAATGAGGGAGATGTTTTAGTATCGGCTGCTACTTATAATGAACTACAGAATCACTTATTAAATAATTCAAAATTTAAAATCAATCGACAAGCTTATTACGATGGGATTAAGCAATCGGCAGTGTTATCGAATGAAACACCAGAAGCTTCACATGCTTTTAGATGGAGTTTTGCAAAGAGAAGGATGTTTGAATATGCAAAGGCTGGTTACTCTTATAGTAATTCGCTTCAAGAAGTTAGTTATGAGATGAAGCATAAGCGTGCCTCAATATCAGAGCATTATTTAGGTGGTTGATATAATGCAAAGTATGAAAATTTGAACTTATGATACAAAATCAAAAATCTACTCCTTTATAATATCTTTTGAAATAATGTTTTTCAATTGAGATGCAGCATCCTGGGAGCCCTTTAAGTGATTTGCACTACGATAATATAAGTCAACAGTATCAGAGCGAGTATGTCCAAGAGCTGCACTCATGACAGGTGCTGCAGCACCATATTCACTTAAAGCTGTTGCAAGTAAATGCCTGAAATAATGCATAGTTAACTCTTCTATCCCCACATTGTTTTTTAGCTTGTTAAGCTGCCTTCGAGGACTATCTAACATTTTTCCTGTTTTTGGACTTTTGAATACAAGACCATTTCTATCAGTCGTAATCTGCATTAAAGCTTCGTGTATATCATTTGACAAAAAGTACTCTTGGTCTTCATGTATTTTGTTATACTGAGCTTCAATGGTATATTTCCCCTGTAAAAAATCTATACTTTCCCAGTGTAGAGTTTTGATTTCACCCCAACGTCTTCCATTAAAGGCAAATAAGAAAAGTGCACGGTAAAATGGATCGTCTGAATAAAGTGTATTTATTGTGTTGTATAGCAAAATCAATTTCTCGCTGGCATTTTTTACTTTTTTCTTTCTTTGATTTTTATTGGGTCTATTTGGAATGTTTATTGATGGAATTTTATCAATTGCTGCATTTGACTTTGCATACTCTAAAATTGGTTTTAACGTTTGGAATAGCACTTTTTCTATAGAACGGATACTTGATCCACCTTTTTTATGTTGATGATAGTTAGTAGTTTCCATATTTTTACGGATAGTATCTATATGGTATTCGGATACTGATCCAATCTGCTTATTGCCTATAAATGGTTGAATGTAGAGTTCATATAAACGTTTCCTACTTTTATTCCATGTTGTATCAGCACATTTCTTATCAAAGTATTCATCAGAAAGAAAATTGACAGTAGTAGTTTGATTAAAAGGCTGAGATATATTAAGTTTTTTTTGTTCCTTAAAATTCTCTGCTTCTTTACGTGCATTGTCTTTTCTTATTTTAGGAGTCCATGCTGTTTTTGAAGTGTAGTCTATCGTTGTAGTATATTCTCTTCCTTCAAATTTAAAACGGTACCTAAAGCGTGTAAAGTCTTTATTAGCTTTTAGACCTTTTAGTTGGTCAATACTATTTATATATTCATTGGGTGCTGCCATTATTAATCCAAAAGTTTAAATTATTATTAGTGAAAACAAAAGTCCCACTTTATGTCCCACTTTATATGACACTAATAATATCTTCTTTTACATTTATAGGAGCTTTTATGTTCTCTAAAAGCACTAATAGCAGGCTATTAGACTTTTTAAGAACCCATAGTGCATAAGTTTGCGGTACCAGCGGTCACATGTTCGAATCATGTCGGGCGCACCATTAACAAACTCCCTAAATAACATACTTTCAACCACTTTTAGAAATTACTAAAAAACCTTAAGAATCCAATGGGACATAC
>JAYEFX010000108.1:0-2381 GCA_034658775.1 Campylobacterota bacterium | reverse complement strand
CTTTAACTTAAATGATAATAAATACTATTTAGGATTTTTTATTAAATAAGATTTAAACTATATTATAATAAATTTTGCTATAATAACTAAAAATTATAATACAAAGAGACGAACTAAATGACTAACTTTAAGACTATTTTGCAAGATAAAGATTTAAAAGCCACACATCAAAGATTGGTAATTTTAGAAGAATTAGAAAAAGCAAAACATATAGATATTGATAATCTTTATGATTTGGTTATTAGTAGTTGTCCAACACTCTCTAAAGCAACATTATATAGAAATTTAAATGATTTAGTTTTAAAAAATATTGTAACAGAGGTAAAAGTACCAGATCAAAAAAATATGTATGAAACAACCAAATTACCACATATTCATTTAGTATGTAAAAAATGTAGGAGTGTTGAAGATGAAAATATTGATACTTCATTTTTATTAAGTGAAGTATCAAGACACAGTCACTTTAAAATAGAAGCTAGCTCAATATCATTAAGTGGTATATGTGAAAAATGTTTAGCACTATAATATAATAGGGCTAAGAAACAGATACTACCTTTCCAAATATCATACACATAATTTTCTTTATTTACTATTTTTTCAACTCTTTATGAGATTTTGTGTATAATCACTAAAATATATACTATGGAATGTAAATTAATTAATGCAAAAAGAACACATACTCAAACAATACTTTGGTTTTGATACGTTTAGACCTATTCAAGAAGAGGCAATTGATCGTATTTTAGATAAAAAAGATCTATTGACAATTTTACCCACAGGAAGTGGAAAATCACTTATTTATCAACTGCCTACGATGATGATGGATGGGGTGACTGTTGTTATATCACCTTTGATTGCACTGATGCAAGATCAAGTTACTGCACTGCAGGTCAATGGTATATCAGCACAGATGATCTCTTCACAAAATTCCAATGAACAAAACAATGAAGTACTTGGGCAACTTCAAAATAATCAATTAAAGTTTTTATACGTGGCACCTGAACGATTTACTTCAGAATATTTTTTGGAACAACTTCAAGATATTCAGATCAACTTTTTTGTTATTGATGAAGCGCATTGTGTGAGTGAATGGGGACATGAGTTTCGCTCGGACTATCGAAAATTACAATTTTTACGCAATTGGTTTCCCTCTACGGCTATTACCGCATTTACTGCAACGGCTACAAAAACGGTTGAAGCAGATATCTTGCAAACTTTAGGGATGGATGCACAGGACTTGGTACGCAGTAAAATTCAACGAACCAATCTGATCATACGAAGTCAAAAACGACTTGGAAATGGAAAAGATCAAGTGATCAAGTTTTTAAAGACGCATGATCATGAGTGTGGTATCGTGTATTGTTTTACACGAAAAGAGACGCAACAAGTCTCTGATTATCTAAACAATGCTGGGTTTAATACCTTAGCGTATCATGCAGGACTACCTGCAGATCAGCGTGATGATATTTTTAAAAAATTTAAAAACGAAGAGGTGAAAATTATTGTTGCCACCATCGCTTTTGGAATGGGAATTGATAAGGGAAATATCCGATTTGTTTTGCATACTTCATTGCCTAAAACACTTGAAAATTATTCTCAAGAGATTGGTCGAGCTGGGCGTGATGGATTAAATGCCGATGTGCTGTTGTTGTATTCAAAATCTGATGAGATGGGTAAACGACGGTTTATAGATGATTTACCAGAATCTACGTATAAAACATCCAATTACAAAAAACTTGAGATGATGTACCGTTTTGCTATTAGCTCAAAATGTCGCCATCAACTCATTGCTTTGTATTTTGATGATGAGATTAAAGAGTGTGAAACTGTTTGTGACAATTGCATGGGTGAAGAGCGCCAATATCAAGATATTACAATAGAAGCGCAAAAGTTTTTATCGGCAATATTGCGTTGTGAAGAGCGATTTGGACAAGCGTATATTATTGATGTGTTACGAGGTTCTAAAGGTAAACGGATTTTGGACTTTGGACATGATAGCTTATCGGTGTACGGTATTGGAAAAGAGTATACAAAAGAGCAGTGGGCAAGTATTGCAGATACGTTGTTGGATATTGATGCGATTATTATCGATGGTGAATATCGGGTGTTAAGATTGACCAATATAGGGTATGAAGTTCTGAAAAAATTAAAAACAGTACAAATAGATGCGGCAAATCTTATCGTTGAAAAGTCCTATAAAGAGTACACACAAGCTGTGGTTCATGATGAAACATTTGAAAAATTCAGAGCTCTACGTGCGCAATTGGCAAATAACCAAGGGGTACCAGCATACATGATTTTTGGTGATAAAACACTTATTGAGATGAGTTCTAAGCTTCCTTCAACTCATGAAGAGTTTTTGGATATATCTGGAGTAGGGC
>JAYEFX010000107.1:0-2388 GCA_034658775.1 Campylobacterota bacterium | reverse complement strand
TGACCTGAGAGTCGATATCATGCTGAAGTGCATAAATATACCCATCTTTTAGGGAAAAGGCATCCATTGATGTAACACAAAGTATCGCCACTAGAGATAATTTAATATTATTTTTACCCATTAATTTCCAACCATTTCATAAATATTTCTTAAAATTATGATAATTTTATCTAAATTTGTATAAAATATCAATAATATTTACTACAATTTGAATACACCTAGGAAAATAATTGAGCGAACATACAGACTATAGTGAACAATTAACTAAAAGTTTTAGATTTCAAAACAGAGAACTTTTAGATAATTATGTCATTCTTTCAGTTACGAATACACAAGGTATTATAAAACATGTCAGTACTAACTTATGCAATATTTTCAAATACAAAAGTTCTGATTTATTAGATAAACCCTACAGTTTTTTAATCCGTAAAGATTTTATTAATACATTTAACAATCAATTTAATGATTGTCAAGTGAGCAAATCAATCTGGAAAGGTGAGATTAAACACGCTTCACAAAATGATGTTACAATTTGGACCGATACCATCATCACTCCACTATTTAATGACGACAATGAACACCTTGGTTTTATACTTGCAAGCAGCGATATCACCAAAGAGAAGAAACTTCAAAAAATCAATGAAGAAAACATACTCAAAAAGAAGCACGACAGCACCGTGTTGGATTTTATGCCTTCATTATCTTCTGCAGTGTTATTAAGGACCTCCAGTGGTTTACATAAGATTTTGTGGATCATTGCATTTACGGTTATATTTTTATTGGTATGGGCAGGGATGTCCAAAATAGACGATATTGTAAAAACCCAAGGTAAGATTATCACCACTAAAAATGTTCAGACCATCTCCTCGTTAAATGGAGGGGTGCTTAAAGAACTTTTTGTTAAAGAGGGTGATAATGTTACAAAAGATCAAAAAATACTCAAAATATCCGATATGGATTTTAAAACAGAATTTGATAAAAACAGACTTACACGCTTAACGCTTTTAGCCAAAATGCAACGACTTGAAGCGCAAGCAAACAATACAAAAATTAAAAACAATGATGAAGTGATGCAATCCAACCCTGAGCTTATGCAACACGAAATTGAACTGTTAAGCAGTAACAATAAAAAATTAAAAACCAGTATAAATATTTTGCAAGAGCAACTTAAACAACGGAAAAATGATCTAAACGATGCCTACAAGGGGCTAAAAATAGCCAAAAAAAATCATGCACTTATTATTCAAGAGATGAAAATCAAAAAACCTTTAGTCGAAGAAAGAATAATCTCAAAAGTTGATCTACTGCAACTGCAACGAAAATTAAACGATGTTAATTCTGAATTAAAAACATTGCGAACATCGATACACTCATTTAAATCCTCGATGCAAGAGATTAATAACAGTATTGAAGAGACTCGAGACACTTTTCGTCTTACCGCACAAGATGAACTCGTGACCATCTACAACGAAGTACAAAGAACCAAACAAGACATTGATTATTTAGAACAAAAGATGAGCGATACTGTTATTCTATCTCCTAGTGATGGAATTATCAATACAATCAATATCAAAACAAAAGGGGAAGCAATCTCTCCAGGAGCTGTAATTGCTCAAATTATTCCTGATTCAAAATATCTGCTAGCCCAAGTTAAAATCTCTCCAGCAGAGATTGGATTTTTGTACATTGGACAAAAAGTCCGTCTCAAACTACGTGCATTTGATTTCTCACTGTACGGTGCGATTGAAAGTAAAATCTCATATATCTCAGCAGATACCCATATAGATGATAAAGATCCAAAAAAAGAGGTCTATATTGTACATATACAATCCGAGCAACAATATGTTGGAGAAAATAAAAACCTACTCGTAAAACCAGGTATGACAGTCGATGCCGATATCATTACGGGGAAAAAATCTATTTTAGATTATATTCTTAAACCAATTATAAAATCACTGGATAAATAGATGAAAATTATACTCTACTCTACGCAGGCATTTTTAAAAGATGAAGTTAATAAGCTTGAAATGTATACTGACATAAATGTTATTAGTGATGTATCACAAGTATTTAATATCATTCAAAACAATGAATATTTTATCTTTTTACATCATTTAGACAGTGAAGAAGATTATTTAAAAACCACAACATTACTTCAAGAAAATTTTCTTGACTTTAGCCTTATTGCCTTACGTAATACTACAAATAATATCGAAGGGTGTTCCGTTTTAAAAAAAGGGTACAAAGCCTATATAAATTCAACTGGTCTTGCAGGGTTAGCAGGTCTAGCAGGTCTTAGGGGACTGACAAAAGGAAGAACAAAAGCACCGATTGCCAAAAATTCTAAAATAAAGCCTACATCTAAGCCTAAGGTATCTCCACTTAAAG
>JAYEFX010000106.1:0-12009 GCA_034658775.1 Campylobacterota bacterium | reverse complement strand
ATTTTTAAATGCTTCTGCCATGAACATTGGATTTTGTGCTTGTGCAATAGCTGTATTAGCCAAAATACCCTCAGCACCAAGCTCCATAGCAGCAGCCGCATCAGATGCACACCCAAGACCTGCATCAACGATCACAGGTACATTTACTGCATCTTTAATAAAGGCTATATTGTACGGATTTTGAATTCCTAAACCTGAACCAATAGGTGCGGCCAATGGCATAATAGCATCTGCACCAGCATCTTCAAGTTGTTTTGCAATAATTGGATCATCACTTGTATACGCCATAATAGTGAAACCCTCTTTTTTAAGAACTTCACAGGCTTTAATCGTTTCTATTACATCAGGATACAATGTTTTATGAGCATCTCCAATTACTTCGAGCTTAATGATATCAATTCCCGTAGCTTCTCTCATCAATCTAAAAGTAGTGATCGCTTCATCTGCAGTAAAACACCCTGCAGAATTTGGCAACAATTTAACATTGGTATCTTTAAAGTAGTCCAATAAATTTTCTTCATTTGGATTTGTGATGTTTACTCGACGAATCGCAACAGTAATAAGTTCACTACCACTTAGTAATGTTGCATCACGTGTTGTTTGAAAACTGTCGTATTTTCCACTTCCTACAATCAACCGACTGTTAAATTCATATTTTCCTACTTTTAAAATATTATCGTTCATATTTATTTTTCTCCCTGTATATTTGTTAATTTTTTACAATCGTATATTTTTGCCCATCATAGCTATGATTGTCTTTAATTTTGCTTTTAGTTTTCCAATACTTTTATTTGCTCAATCAAGTCTTCTGGCAACATTGAATAATTGTTTTTAGTATAATTTTGCGAGGCGATTCCATGAGCCAATGAACCACTCATGGTTGCATCAAGTAAACTGTACCCTTGAGCCAATAAAGATCCAATTAAACCACTTAACACATCACCACTTCCCCCTTGAGAAAGTACAGCCGAACCAAAAGCATTGATATAGATTTTATTCTCATGCGCAATTAAAGTATTGGCTCCTTTTAAAAGCAATACAACTTTAGGATATTTTTTTGTAAATTGCTCAATATATTTAAAACGATCTTCTTGACACTGCTTGACGCTAATATCCGCTAAACCACATACTTTTAGTAAGGCACAAAACTCTTTTGGATGAGGAGTGAGTACGCAATTGTCTTTATTCAACAACGACAAAATCTTTTCGTCACCCAATAAATCAGCATCAATAACTTTAGGCAAAGTGCTGTTTAAAATATCGCGTATCTCTATGTTATCATGATTTCCAAGACCCATACCAATTGCAATTGCTGTTGCATTGGAAGAGAGTTGGTGTGCTTGCATCAAGTGATTAGGCAAGGAAAGTTCTTTATGTCCAATGGTGGTTACCAATCCCACTCCAAAAGCAAAGGCAGCTTCGCTGCACAATATACCTGCTCCTATTTTTTCTCCCAAAATAACATTAAGATGTCCAAATTCACCTTTGTGCGAACATTTTTTAGTTCTAAAAGGAAGTTTCATATCGGATTCTTCCAATAAATACACATTCGTAGGTATCTCATAGTTTTTTCGAGCTACACCTAGATTTGCAACCACAATCTGCCCCACAAAATCTTTTACACCATCGCTATACAACTGTGTTTTAAGTGCGCCCATGGTTATAGTTACATCTGCATCAAAACAGATACTTGAAACCATCCCTTGCGCATTAATTCCAGTAGGGATATCGCAAGCAATTTTAAAACACTCAATACCATTTAACCTATTTACAATCTGCACCCCAATATCATCCAAAGGTTTATTCATCCCAGAACCAAACAAACAATCCACAATCACACAAACATCATCATAAAAAGATTCTGCAATATCTACGTTAAGAGCAATGGCCCGTTTTTCTTGAAGCATTGCCATGGGTGATTTCAGTCCAAATGGAACGTATGCATTGATGATGTAGTCATCTTGAAGTTGCCGTGCTAATGCCAATCCATCTGCACCATTGTTTCCTGGGCCACACGCGATCAATATTTTGGATCCCAACTCAAAATTTGCATAAATATAGTGTGCCATACTTGAAGCTGCATGCTCCATTAAAATATCTTCACTTAAAGCAAATTGTTTATAACAACGCTGATCTAATGAACTAACCTCTTTGTATACATTTTGCATCATTTAGCCTTTATTTCTAAATTTCCAACCGTCTTTTTCAAGTACATGCATCACTTTGTCTTTGACATCTCCTTGCAATTCAAGCCATTCTTCTTTTACTGCTCCACCACATGCCAATTTCGTTTTGAGCAATTTTAAAACTGCTTTTTTCTCTTTATCACTCATGTAAAATCTTCCTACAAGAGTAACCGGCTTTCCTTTTCGTTTTTCAAATGTAAACACCAATTGATGTTCATTTTTAGTGATTTTTTCAAATGAAGTTTTAGGTTCTTTAAGCTTTTTACTTGCCCAACTTTCCCCTTCCAGTTTTGCTCCCATATCAAACATCTAAAATCCTTTTATTTTTGATTTTACATCAATCTGGTCAATGCCAACAAAATCATTTTTTGCGTATTGTTCAAGTGCTACACGTCCAATCATCGCTGCATTATCACTGCAATATTCAAGTGGTGCTAAGAGCAATGCACAATTGAACTTTTTGCACAATTGCTCAATTTCACCACGAAGTTTAATATTCGCACTAGCACCCCCAACAATTGCAAATCGATGAACAGGATTAGTAGAAAAATATTTCTTAGTTTTTTGCATAATATGCGCAACGGCTGCTTTTTGAAAAGAAGCACAGATATTGGCACGTACTTCGTTGGTGATATTTTGCTCTTTTTCTATGGCCATTCGAACGGCATTTTTCAATCCACTGTATGAAAAAGCAATTTGTGAAGATTGACGTAAAGGTACAGGAAAATCATACTTAGATTCATCTCCTTTTAAAGCATATTCTTGCACAATTGGACCACCAGGATATCCCAATCCCAACATTTTGGCTACTTTATCAAAACTTTCTCCAAAACTATCGTCCATCGTACTGGCAACAATGCTCATATCTTCAAGAGATTGAACATCAATAATTTGAGTATGTCCTCCAGAAACAAGCAATACAGTACAAGGAAGTTGCTCTTCTTGTTCTAAAAATAAAGAATAAATATGTCCCTTTAGATGGTTCACACTAATCAAAGGAAGATTCAAAGAGATACACAAAGCTTTTGCCATGGTTACCCCCTCCATTAATGTTACAGAGAGTCCAGGTTCACTTGTAACGGCTACTGCTTTTAAATCTTTAAAATACGGCTTACACTCTTTTAAAATATTGGGTAACGCTTGAGCATGAAGTCTTGCTGCAAGTTCAGGAACCACGCCACCATAGGCGGCATGCTCTTCTTCTTGAGAAATTTTTTTATGAAAAATGATTTTCTTAGTATCTATTTGCGTTAGTGCTAAAGAGCTGTCATCACAACTTGACTCAATGCTTAAGATCATTATTCAACTTCCCTTTTAATCCAATCCACAGCACAACTCAATTCACCATAGCCACTGTCCGCATTTATGTGCCCTGCTCCTTCAAGAATCTTTAAGCCAATATTCAATTCACTTTGAAGTTCAATAGCTTCTTGCACACTGATGTATTCATCGTTATCACTGGTCACCATTATAACCTCTTGGGCAAGCAAGTCTTTTGGAATTGGAAAAGGTAAAAAACTTTTTGTTTCTTCTATCTCGAGGTTTTTTCGTACAGGAGATACAAGCATTAATTTTTCAATTTTATCAATCTTATACCAGCTTGCAAAATGAAACCATAGAACATTTGCCAAAGAGTGGCACACAACAATATCAGGTCTAAAATGCTCCATCTCTTGATGCAAAAATTCCATCCACTCATCAAAGTTAGGGTTATCTCGATTGGGCAAGGCAGGAAACGATACTGTATAGTTTTGCTCTATTAGTTGCGTTGCTAACCATGCTTGCCAATGGGGATAATCACTTCCACCAAGACCATGTAAAATTAAAACTTTTTTACTCATTAATACTCCCGCACACATCGTATATTTTTAGGTTTATGCTTATTATCATAATACGGCGTACCACTTAAAAAATGCATGTAATCTGCATAAAACCATAACGTTCTCCACTTGACATTATTTGACCAATATCCCATGGGGATACTGTACTTAAATGCTTTGTTGATGTATTTTGGTACATTTTTTTTATCCACAATGGTTTCAAACTCTTCCATGCTTGGCAATCGCCAATCACTGCTTCCACCCAATGCTAACGCTTCACAATATTGCGTTGCTTCTTTTTGAGATTTAAGTATCAGCACTGCATCTTTTGTATCCATCCACATCAAACGATCTTGTGAAGAGATAACCACTTCACGACCATTATCACGTCTCATCTGTTGGGCAAATAAAAGCTGTACCAGCAAAACGGTAAGTAAAACTATTTTCATTATCGCTCCTTTAGATGAAACTTTCCACGGCTTAATCGATCTACACATTTATCATCAAGAGTTTCAATGGTGAGTTCGTAATCTTGATCATAGACCAATCCTACTAACTCTTTATACGATACAATCGTGTTATCACTGTGCTCTTTCCACTGCTTTAACTTCTCTTCATACACTTCTACCACTTCTTTTTCATACATACTTCGTGAATACAATAAATATCCAATGATTAAACCCAATATCACTAAAGGTATAAGCATATCAATTTCCACAATAACTCCTTACTTCATCATCAATCATATAAATATCATCAATATTTTGTGCATGAACTGCATGAAAATGGTTTAAGGCCTTAAGCGTAAGTTTACTCACGTCCAAAAACCCAATTTGTCCATCTAAAAATTTCTGCACAGCTACTTCATTTGCAGCGTTAATTACCACTCCTAGATGAGCATTATTCATCATCTCATCTTTTATCTCCCAAATGGGATAACGACTGATTTGAATCTCTCTAAATTCTAAATTTCCCACTTCGAGCAAATCAACATGTTGCAATATGTTTTCATCCACTTTATTGCGTAAAGCATACGCAATGGGCAGTTGCATATTCGCGTTGGCAAAATGCGCCGTAGTGCTTCCATCAGAAAAATTAATCATTGCATGGATGAGCGATTTTGTTTCAATAATCGCATCTACTTTTGTCGTATCAAACAACCATCTTGCCTCAATTAGCTCAAACAATTTATTGGTCATGGTTGCAGAATCAATGGTGATCTTACTCCCCATGCTCCAATTCGGATGATTCAATGCCTCTTGTATACTTACTTTGGACAATTGATCCAACGCAGTATCGCGAAAAGAACCTCCACTAGCAGTAATCGTCATACTATCAATCTTTTTATCTTGCAATAAATACCACAAACCAAAATGTTCACTATCAATAGGCTGAAGATGCGTGTTATCAATAAACTCACCCGCAACAACCAATGATTCTTTATTTGCTAAAGCTACTTTTTTACCACATTTTATCGCCTCTAAAGTAGGGGCTAATCCTATAAAACCCACCAAAGCATTTACCACAAGCTTTGCATCACTTTGTTGTATTGATTCAACAATAGCATCTTTACCTGCTTTAACATTGTTATGATTAACTTTTGAGATATCTTTTTGATTTGCAACAACAACGAGCTTAGGGCTAAACTCTTGAATTTGTTGGTTTAAAAGTTCAATATTTGTTCCAGCAACCAATACCTCAATATTCAACTTGTACTTACGTGCAATAATTAAAGTATTTACACCAATGGAACCTGTTGAACCTAATACAATCAAATAAACATCCTAAGCAATACAATCATTACCACACCTGCAAAAAGATACCCATCGGTTCGATCCAATATCCCACCATGCCCGGGTAAAATATCTCCACTGTCTTTAACCCCCGCTTCTCTTTTAAGATAACTTTCAAATAGATCTCCAAAAACTGAAGCGATAGAAACCACAATAGAAACCACAATAGCACCAATCAAAGACACCTCATCAATAGCAAAAATTACTCCCAACAATGTCGAAACCAAGACTCCACCAGCTACACCTTCAAGTGTTTTATTGGGGCTGGTTGAACAAAATTGGGTTTTCCCAATGTTTCTTCCTACAAAATATGCACCCACATCAGCACCTGCAACAATTACCAACAGCCACAATAATGAACCCATTCCAAATTGTGCATATAAGGCAAACATAAATAAAAATGAAGCCGTTGGATAAATCAGTGGTAAAAACAACGTTTTCTCAATATTTTTACTGTATGCCAATACCGATGCCATCACAATCAGTCCAACAAATAAAAGATCTTCTGCATTGGGATAAAAATACGCGCCTAGCCATAAAGCTCCTGAGTAATAATAGATTCGTGTGTCGCTTATTTCAAACAGCTTCATGCTCTCACTAATGGCAATAACCAAAAGAGCACCTAAAAGTACCCATGTCAAAAAATAGGAATCTATCCATCCAATAATCAGTAAAACAACAACAAGTATTACGCCTGTTTTAATACGCACTGAGCTATCATTAAGTATGCTAAAAAATTTATTCTTTTGTTCTTCCATTGTTAACCTTAGTTAAAATATTATTTCATTTTATTATTATACCAATGGTTTGGTACGGATTGTATAAAACGGATGCGCGTTGCTGAATATCCACATTTCGTCGTTGGGTATAATCCACTAAATAGTTGCCCCCATGAGGAACCGAAAACTTAGCACAAATCACTGCAGCTTTTTCAATTACCGCTTGGGGTAATGATTTTTTACTGTTGATCACAATCACATGAGAAGAGTGTCGATCTTTCAAATGGAACCAAAAATCGCTCGCTTTAGAGTTTTTTAGTAAAAAGATATTTTCTCGCTCATCGCGACCCAGCATAATTTTATATCCCTGAAAAAAGAAACTTTGATACGGTTGGGCTTTTTTTGTCTTTTTTTGATTTTTTTGTTTTTTAGGAAAATAAAACTCTATCTCATCAATATTATCCAATCCCTCAATCACCTGCATCATCTTAGAAGTAAATTCAAGCTTTTCTTCTAAGTTTTGTTTCTCTTGATATTGGTTTAAAGCTTTTTGTTTGAGTTTTTTAGCTTTATCAAACAATACATTGGTGAACTGTTTGACACCATACTTTTGAGGTTCCAATTCTATACAAACACTTCTTCCTTCAAAATCCATCAAATCAACACTTTGATTAAAGTCTTCAATATTATGCAAATTTGCCAAAAGTAGATTTGCTTTAGAGTAATACTCTTGTGCTTTATTTTCCAATACCTCTTTATCTTCAAGTTGATTTAATATCAATTGAATTTTTTTACGCTCTTTTTGCAAAAGTGAAATTTTTTGTTTTTTTACGTGTTGGATTTTTTGCTCTTCTTGAGCTGTAAAAATATCGTACAAGAATTGATCTATATCTTCTATATCGTGCATTTTAGGGACAAATGGTGCTTGAGGAATCTCTTCTAAAACCTGCCCCACTTTAACAATTCGACTCGACACATCAGAATCAACATGGCGCAAGGCATCCAATACCACTCGATTCTCATCCAGAATTATAATATTGGTATGCTTTCCTGTAAATTCCAATTGCAAAGTTGTTTTTAAACTTTTATACGAGGATTTACTTAATACATCAATATTGATCACCTTATCGTCTTGATATAAATATGCTTTAGTGATATTGGCTTGAATAAAACGTTTTTTAAGCATCACATCAAATGGAGCATTAAAATCTTTATAAGCACTGCTGTTTGTGTGTTTTTTATACACGCTTGCATTGCCTTTGGTCATGTCAAAATAATATACAGATCGATCATTAAACTCTATTTGTAAGGTATTATTGTTGGTTCTTTTTATCTGCTTGATATGCGTATACGTGTCAAGTTTTTGTACTAATTCTTTTAATATGTAATATTTCATATGTTTCCATTGTGTAAATTAAGATCAATAATAGCATAAATTTCAGGAACTTTTTGTTTTTCTGTGCTATACTTTTCGCAATTTATTTAAGGAGAACATATGAAAAAATTGTTAAGTATAGTAATGGCAGCAGGATTAATGGTAGCATTTACAGCCACAACAGCAAGTGCAGACGTTGCAAAAGGTCAAAAACTTTTTTCTAAGAAGTTGAAAAAGTCTTGTGGAATGACTGGAGCTAAAATGGCGGGTAAACATTCACAAGATGAGTGGGAAACACTTCAAGAAGATGGAAAATTAGCAGAAGAGATTATGAAAATTTGTCCGGATGTTAAAAAAGTAAAAGAGAAATATCTTCCTCATTACTATGACTTCTTCAAAGAGTATGCAAACGATTCTGGTAACGTTCCTTCTTGTTAATCAAGTAGATATTACTATGTAAAAAGGGGGATGGTTTAAACCATCCCCCTTTTTTAATGTTTACAACTTAAGTTTAATAAAGATTATAAATCTTCATTTGCCTCTACGGTACATTTTTTACCTTTTTCACATGTAACATTTGCATCAAAGATTAAAACATTTTTTGCCATATCTTCATCTAAAATATTTCGTGCATCTGTTGATTTCATACCTGTGTTACAATAAAATACAATTAATTTACCTTTTGGAAATTTACTTGCATCAATGCTCTCTTTTGGTTCAGCAATAAATGGAACATTAATAGCTCCTGCTAAAGCACCCTCTTTAAATTGCTTAGCATCTCGAACATCAATAAGTTGAATATTTGCTGGAATTTTTCCTGCATTTACAAGATTGGCAAACCAAAATTGATCAATCATACCATCAGCAGCAGATTCTCCACCAAGATGAACTTTTGCTCCATTGATTGTAATAGCTGGATTTTTGGGTTTGTATGGACCTTTTTTCTCCTCTTTACACTCTTTAACCAAAGACATTAAAGGAAGTTTTTCTTTTTTCCACTCAGGGTACCCACCTTTATATACGTATACTCTTTTGTATCCATCTTTCATCAATTTTACTGCTAAGTGATCAGATTCTTCACATTTGATCCCATTACAAAATGAAACCATTTTTGCGTTCTTATCCACTGGAAGCCATTTTTTAAAGTTTTTATATTTCTTATTTGGCATGTGCATCGCACCCATGATCGTACCTTTTTGATACAACTTAAACCCTCGAGCATCTAAAAACAAAGCACTTTTGGCACCAAACATCCCTTTTGCTTTTTTTAATGGGATGATATTAAGGTCCCCACTAGCGTTTGCAACTCCGACAAACAATGCTATAGATAGCATTATCTTAACAATTTTGTTCATTCATTCTCCTTTTTGTATGTAAGAGAAATGTTATCTACTTTTTACTTAAATTATAATTATGATAATCTTATATTATATAAGTACTTCTTATATAATATAAGATGGGTAATATAAGAAAAAACAATACTTTATTAAGTAAATATTAATCATAAACTACTTAGACTATAGCAGACCAAATAAAAAGGAAACACATGAGTATAAAAAGATCAATTATCACATTATCAGCTGTAGCAGCCCTTAGCACTAGCAGTTATGCTCTTACACATGATGATATGATGCAACAACTTGAGATGTTAAAAGCTCAAATTGCGGCATTGGAGGGAAAATTAAAACAAAATGAAGCTTCTCTAAAAAACAATAAAACACTTTTAGGGACACTGCAAAGTGATGACAACCTTGCAAAAAGAGTTACTGATTTAGAAGTAAAAGCTAAAAAAGTAGATGCAAAAGTTAGTAAAAACTCTAAAAAAGTACGTGAAGCTAAAATGTTGGCCAATGCAGACAATATCAAATGGGATGTTGATCTACGAACGGCAATAGATAATATTCAGTATGAACATATCAGTGGTGAAAAATCAAAAAATAAAGATTTGATGACCAACCGATTATGGTTGGGGATGGGATATGCTCCAGATAACAACACTTTGTTTAAAGGAAAGATCTCTTACAACAAAACATTTGGAGATACCGCAAACCATTCTCAATCGAACTCGGCTTTGGGTGTAGGGTTTGCTGATTTTGATTGGGTAACCAATGAAAATGCAATCGATGGAAATCTAGCTATAAAAGAAGCTTATTGGTTGTACATGGACGACACTATTGGTGGTACAGAAATTCCTTGGACAATCTCTATTGGACGACGACCCTCAACAGATGGATTGGGTATCAATATGAGAGAGGGGATGAAAGACAACTCCCCTTTATCGCATACGGTAAATGTTGAATTTGATGGATTAAGTTCACGATGGGATTTAGCTAAAGTTACTGGTGTTGAGGGTATGTGGTGGAAACTGTGTACCGGACGAGGGCTAACCAATGCTACGCCACGATTTAACATGACCATCCCTGGTGCAGATTATGCTAAAGATGAATCTAAAAATCCAGATATAGATATGTATGGATTTATTTTTGTACCGTACGACAATGGGCAATACTCAATTCATACAAACTTTGCACGTGCAACGAATCTTATTGGATTTACAGAAGCTTCTATGATGAGTTACAGTATGGCATCACAAGGAATAGATCCAACTAACCCAAATTTACAATTAGATGGTGTAACGGCATCAAATGTCGCAACATCTGCTGATACAAGTGTATTAATTCCTAGTGCTTCAATGGCATATGCTCCAACTTTCCAAAACTTTGGAGACATGGATCTTTACACAGCGATGTTTAAAGCTGAAGGGATTGGAGATGAGATCAATGACTTTTTAGATGATACCGTCTTTTTTGCCAGTGTGGCAGCGAGTAAAACTCATCCAAAAGCAGGTATGAACATGCTAGGAAGTGCACAAAGCCAAAGTGGACATTCTGAGTGGATTGGAGTAAATATGCCCGATCCATTTACAAGCAATGGACGATGGGGAATAGAATGGAACAAAGGGAGTAAATACTGGAGATCCGTAACCTATGGTGAAGATACAATGGTAGGATCTAAGATTGCTGCTCGTGGAACGGCATGGGAGATCTACTACAACAAACCAATCAATAAATACCTTTCATTTAATGCACGTCTTACAGACATTAAATACGACTATACAGGTAGTAACTCATTTTTTGGAGAAGACGGAACCCCATACACGATAGCTGAAGCAAAAGCTCGATACGCTGCTAGACTAGGAGCAGATGTCGTTGAAAGTGCTCGAGATATTCGATTCTCAATTAGCTACAAATTCTAAATCTTCAATTTAGAGTTTAGCAAAAGGTTACCATTTTTATGGTAACCTTTTTTATGAAAATATTTCTTTTATCTTTATTTCTTTTATCTTTACTTCTTTATTCCCAAAATTTTTTACTATCATTTTTATCCAGTAGCTACTTTGAACCTAATATATTGGAATTTATCCTAATATTTTTTACCATTGTATTTCTTCAAACATTTAAATATCGAATACTCTTTTTGATGCTGTGGCAAACTCTTTATACCGTGCAGCTTTTATTTATCTCCTATTTTGGCTCAAGTGTACAATCGTATGATATCTATCTTTTTCTCACCCATTTTACTGAAACTTTTGAAAGCTTTATCCCTCTGCTCTTGCATTTCTCAACCATACTGTTATTAAGTTTTGCACTAATTCTGTGTATACTATTTTTATCCAAAGAGCTAAAGTATTCCAAACTTCTACTGCTCCTACCCATTCTTTCCCTCCTGTATTTCAATGATAGACCCTACAATGATTTATCGATCAAACTACTGCATTCACTAAGCCAACTGGATTTTTCTAAAAATCCCAACATATCCAAATCAAAAAAGACAAAACCAATTGTCCATACGCCAAAAAATTTAAATATTGTAGTTGTTCTAGCCGAAAGTATGCGTAGTAAAAATCTATCCTTATTTGGGTACGATAAGAATACTACGCCACTTCTAAACTCCATTGAGCCTATGCTTTTTAAATCCTCGATTTATTCAGGAGCAACCAACACGGATGTATCGGTTCCTTTATTTCTAAATGGAGCCATCGATACACATACTATAGATCTGTCCAATAATCTTTTTACTTTAGCCTCAAGCAATACATTTCAAACCCATTTTATC
>JAYEFX010000105.1:0-2403 GCA_034658775.1 Campylobacterota bacterium | reverse complement strand
ATATCCTCAAGAGGCAAACCATGTCGCGCTACAATTGATAATGCATCACCAGTATTGGCGTGTGCATTTGAGTTTACTTTAAATGCTCGTCCATAACCACCCGTTGCAAACATGATAGCTCGAGCATTGAAGATTGCTACTTCACTTGTCTTGATATCGTAAGCAACAACACCCGTCATCTTTCCATCTTTATAGATGACATCGGCAACGTACCATTCATCAAAGAAGTTTACACCATCACGGTTTGATTGTTCATACACGGTTTGAAGAAGTGTCAATCCCGTACGGTCTTTTGCATAACAAGCTCTTGGCTTACTTTGTCCACCAAATGGACGTTGAGCAATTTTACCTTCTTCATTTCGTGAAAAACATGCGCCCATTTTCTCAGCCCATCGAATGGTTTCTGGTGCACTTGAACACATAAGTTCAATAGCATCTTGATCACCTAAATAATCGCTACCTTTGACTGTGTCAAAGATATGTAAATCTACCGTATCTTCTTCACTAAGCGCAGCATTAATACCACCTTGGGCTGCACCTGAATGCGATCGTAGAGGATGTAGTTTTGTAAGTACACAGATGTTAAGACCCGCTTCTCTTGCTTCTCGTGCAGCAGCACAACCAGCAAGACCAGCTCCAACGATCACAACATCATACTTATAAATTGGAATACTCATTTGTTACCTTTTTATCGTAATTAAATATTGAATTTAGATAGATTTTATCGAATGTTTATAAAATTAGAAGTTAAACTTGAAAATATATTTTTCAATATGCAACACAAATGTTACATATTGAAGCAGTGATAATTATAATAAATTTTTATTTTTTATCCTAAAAATTTACCATTGCTGGTTCTTTGTGCATCCATGATTTCAATTTCACGAGCTCCTGAGATCACAATTTCATGATCTAGTGTGTAGTCAAGTTTTTCATTTCGACCCTCATAATCAATTGAATTCAAGATCACTTTTAGTGACTCTATTCGTGCTTTTTGCTTGTCGTTTGAACGTACAACCGTCCATGGAGCATTGTGTGAATGTGTTTGTTTGAGCATGTTGTATTTAGTATTGGTAAAATCATCCCATCGCTCTTGCGCTTGCATATCAATTTCACTAAGTTTCCACTGACGTAAAGGATCTGTTTTACGTCTCTCAAATCGGTTTGCTTGCTCATCTTTTGTCACTGAAAAGTACAGTTTAATTAAAATGGTACCTTGTCGCGTTAAATCTTTTTCAAACCCTTTAACACCTTTCATAAAGTCATCGTATTCTTTTTTGCTACAAAAATCAAATACTGATTCAACCATCGCTCGATTGTACCAACTTCGATCAAACAGTACAATCTCTCCACCTCGTGGAAAATGTTGAATGTATTTTTGATAAAACCATTGTGATTGTTGTTCTTGGGTGGGTTTTCCAAGAGCTACAATTCGATAGTGTTTTTCATCCATGTATCGTGTAACTCTTCGTATCGTCCCCCCTTTTCCAGCTGCATCTCGCCCTTCAAAAAGAATGATCATTTTTCTATTTTCATTTTCAATATGTTTTTGAAGTTTTATCAGCTCTGCTTGATAGGGTTTTAATGCTTGTTCTTGACCTCTTTTTTCTTGGGCTTTACTCTGTTTTTTATCTTTATTTTTTGATTCTTTAAATAGGTTGATGAGCTCCTCTAGAGATACTGCATCCCCATCTATATCTACTGTATTGCTGTTTGTTGTATTCATGTGTATTGTTCCTTTATTTTTTTAGAGAAAATTTAAACATTTTTTCCATTGAGATCGCTTCATCTCGACCATAAACTATTATATCTTTATCTGTTGTAATCTCTTTTTTTGAAATTTTATTTGGATAATCTACAAAACGTAAGATATGCTTGATACAATTTACTCTGGCTTTCTTCTTATTGTCACTTTTTACAATGGTCCAAGGCGCATCTTCTGTATGTGTAGCGCTTAACATCATAAATTTTGCAAGAGTGTATTCATCCCAAAGTTTTTGTGACTCTTTATCCACAGGGGAGAGTTTGTATTGTTTTAACGGATCCGTTTCTCGTGCTTTGAAACGTCGTGCTTGTTCATCCTTAGAAACGGAGAAATAAAATTTAAAGATTTGGATCCCTTCATCCACTATCATCTTTTCAAACTCAGGTGCATCTTTTAAAAATTTGTGATGTTGTCTCTCTGTACAAAATCCCATGACAGGTTCAACCATCGATCGGTTGTACCAACTACGATCAAACAGTACCATCTCTCCCGCACTTGGAAGGTGTTTTGCGTATCGTTGAAAATACCATTGTGAAGTCTCTTTATCACTTGGTTTTTCCAATGCAACAATTCGTGCACCCCTTGGGTTTAGATGTTCAGTGATTCTTTTAATTGTCCCACCTTTTCCAGCAGCATCT
>JAYEFX010000104.1:0-2403 GCA_034658775.1 Campylobacterota bacterium | reverse complement strand
CTTCATAATTTGAAGGATCTTCCATCAACTTTTTAGTTAACAGATGATTAAGGTGATGACTTCCTGCATGTGCATCGTACTCACCAATTAGTGTGTACCCTAACAATGCCATGTCCCCTATTGCATCTAAAATCTTATGGCGCACAAATTCATCGGTATAGCGTAGTCCTTCTGGATTAAGAATCTTACTGTCATCTAAAACAATAGCATTGTCCAAACTTCCACCTTGCGCTAAGCCAATACTTCGTAAATATTGCACTTCATGTAAAAATCCAAATGTTCGAGCTCGTGAAATATTTTCTTTATACTCTTCAACAGAATAATCAAAATGATACGATTGCTCACCAATCATCGGATGATCAAAATCGATGGAAAAATCAAATACAATATGTCCTGATGGTTTTAAACATACGTATTTACCATCAACCTCTATTTTAACCTCTTTTTTAATTTTAAGTGCTTTTTTGGGTGCATCAAGTTGTTTAACCCCTACTTCATCAATCAACAAACAATATCCACTACTACTACCATCAAGCACTGGTACTTCGTCATTATCAATGACAACTCTTAAATTATCAATCCCATATGCATATATTGCAGAAAGAAGATGTTCAATAGTTGAAACAACCACTGAACCTTTCCCTATTACGGTTGCCATTTTTGTATCAACTACATTTTCTGGAGTCAATGGGATACTCACCCCTTCATCACTGCGATAAAATACTATGCCAGAATCTACCTCAAGAGGTTCAAGTCTCATCTTAACAGGAACACCCTTATGTAATCCAATTCCTACAATTTCAATTGGTTTTGCTATCGTTCTTTGTTTCATTATTCGTGCCTATTGATTACTTTTTTAGCTTCTGCTAAAATATTTGTAATGCGTGTTTTTATCCACTCTTTGTCCATCCATTCAGCAGGATTGACTTCAATCCCTTGTATCAGTATACCAAAATGTAGATGATCCCCAAATACTGCACCCGTAGCTCCCGTATTGGCAATCTTTTGTCCTGCTTTTACACGATGTCCAACTTTAATGTCACTGCTGCTTGTGTGGGCATAAAGAGACATCATGCCTAAACCATGATCTATAATAATTGTGTTTCCATAAATACCAAGATAGTCTTGAAAGATCACTTCTCCAGCATTGGAAGAGTAAATTTTAGCATGCTTTACACTTGCCCAATCAATACCTAGATGCCATGCTTCATCAATCTTTTTTCCATCATACGAATAATCTCGTCGATCAGCGTAATTTCCAACTTGACGTGAACCTTTGAGTCGAACAAACGGCTTGATCTTAAAGTCATCAATCCCATCGGTATTAAGTTTTGTCAAACCTATGTCTCTTAAAAAATCAACATTTTGTGCACGTATATCTTTATTTACTTTGACAAATGCATCGCTTTGATTGTTGGGTACAGGTTCATGCATGTGTTGCAAGACTACTTTGCTGGCTTTATCAACAAACTTATCACTAATGTTAAGCTTAGATCTTTTATGTTTTAACTCACGTATGTACAAAGGAACTTTTATTTTAATACTGTTTTTGGCTTTATCAAGCGCAACAAGATTTACACGTTCAAATTGTTCTATATTCACGTCCCAACCAATGAGCGCAGCAAAATAATTCTCTTTATAAAAAGGGATTAAACGAAATTTTTTCTTTTGATTAAAACTGATGTATGCTTCTTTGAGGTTGCTGTCATGAACATAAACAACCACCACAGCACTTCCTCCGCGTCTTATTGCATAACTGTTTGCAATAACCTCAGCTTTGGGAACAATCGTATCAATATTGATATCGTACTGTTCTACTGCTACGTTTCCATTGAGAAAATTCCATTTAGAGATATCGGTTACTTCAATTTTTAATTTTGCTGCATCTTGTTTGTTAAATGCATTAAGCAGTGGTGGTAGAATTTGAACCTTTGCACTGGTTTTTGTTTTTGAAACAACTTTAGTATCCAAAACAACCTCTTGCCCTTTTGCCATATACGTCACACGATAATGCTGCAATCCAGTATCATCATTTAGGGCAAGTACCAATGGAGATTTTAAATTCCAAAACTGCTTATCTTCAAAACTAATTTTTGGTTTATTTTGCTCAAACATTGGTGAGAAATAGACAAAACCTATCGCCCCAACCACCATCAAAAATCCCAATATCCCTAAATATTTTTTATACGATGATTTTTTTCTATAAAGTGTTCTATTACTCATTTATGTATCCCAATAATATCTCTTTTGATTTTGCAACCGTACTGTCGTTTAGTGTACACCCTGCTGCCATAGTGTGACCACCACCATTGAAATGATTAGCAATATGCGACACATCAACACCATTTTTGGATCGTAATGATACGCGTACATGGTTCTTCGATTGACGTAAAAAGATGGCAA
>JAYEFX010000103.1:0-2420 GCA_034658775.1 Campylobacterota bacterium | reverse complement strand
TACCTCAATGGAGACTGGCTCAACCGTTTAGATCCATTGCACACAATGGTGAGATTAATTCCGTTGAGGCGAATCGATTTAATGTAGCCATTAAATCAGAACAAATTAAATCGGGTGTATTTACAGATGAAGAGATAGCTCGAATTTTACCTATTTTACAAATTGGAGCAAGTGACAGTGCGAGTTTGGACAATATGTTTGAATTTTTGATCATCAATGGTATGGACTTTTTCAAAGCAGCTCGTTCATTGGTTCCTGCACCTTGGCAAAATGCACCGCACATGGATGCAAACTTAAGAGCATTTTATGAGTATACAGCCACAGCGATGGAAGCATGGGATGGACCAGCGGCAGTTTCATTGACTGATGGTCGTTATATTGGGTGTCTGATTGATCGTAATGGTTTACGACCATCAAAATACGTCATCACTAAAGATCGAAAACTGTTTATGACCAGTGAATATGGTACGGTGCATATTGATGAAGATAATATCTTAGAGCGTGGGCGACTTCAAAGTGGTCAAATGTTGGGATTGGATCTTAAGCATGGATCGGTTTTGAAAGATGAAGATATCAATGATTATTTAAAATCTTCTCAAAACTATTCAAAATGGCTTAGTGGTGATCTTGAATATTTACAAGAATATGTTGATGATACGTATTTAGAATATCAAGATTATAAATTTACGGATTTAGTACAGCGACAACGTTATTTTAACATCACGTTTGAAGCACTTGATCAGATGATTGAGCCAATGGCTAATGATGGTAAAGAACCTGTGGGATCAATGGGTGATGATACACCAATGGTGTGCTTTTCAGATGTAAATCGTAATTTTACTGATTTCTTTCGGCAAAAATTTGCGCAAGTAACGAATCCTCCTATTGATCCTTACCGTGAAAAAGTTGTGATGAGTTTAAATACTGGATTTGGACAAGTGCATAATATTCTTGATGAAGACGCTTCGTATGCGAAGCGACTTAAAACCAGTTCACCCATTTTGATGCAAGAAAAAATGGACGTATTGATATCGTTTGGTGATGAGAAAAATCCACGATACGATGCGTATTTTAAAAATCAAATTTTTAGTACTACCTACACTGAAGATCTGGAAAAAAGTTTGCAAACCTTACTTGCTCAAGTGGTGGATGCGATTAAGAACGATAAAGTAAGTATCGTTATCCTAGATGATAGAGATTTGGGAAAAAACACCAAACTTATCCCAATGGCGATGGCTGTAGGGTATTTGAATCATAAACTTTTAGAAGAGGGTATTCGGCATCATGTGTCTATTATTTGTGTTAGTGGTGAGATTTATGATCCGCATATGGCAGCAGTGATGATCGCTTATGGTGCTACGGCACTGTATCCGTACATGCTTTATGCATCGGTTTTGGAATTGTATGCTAGAAAAGAGTTAACAACGTACGAGATGCAAACAAAGCTTAAAAATACGCAAAAAGCGCTTAATGCTGGATTGCTTAAAATCATGTCTAAAATGGGAATTGCAACGATTGCGAGTTATCGTAACTCTGGTTTATTTGATATTATTGGTTTAAGTGATCAGATTGTTGAAGATTGTTTTGAGATGAGTCAAAGTGATCTTGCTGGTCTTGGATACAGTGATATTGAAAAACGGATTGAAAAGTCACATTTTAATGCTTTCTGTAAACAAGGTCATGTATTTCCACTTGATTTGGGTGGATTTTATAAATACATTGATGGTGGTGAATACCATGACTATGGACCAAAAACAACCAACGCAATGCACAATAAAAGTGCAAACAGTGTAGAAGATATCAGTGATTTTGATGGTTTACGCGATTTGGTAAACAATCGAAAAGGTAAATTTGTACGTGATTTCTTTGAGTTTAACTCGGATAAAGAAGCGATCAGTATCGATGATGTTGAATCAAAAGAGCTTATCTTCAAACGATTTGCAGCTGCAGCGATGAGTTGTGGGTCAATCTCTCCTGAAGCGCATGAAGCCATTGCCGTTGCAATGAATACCATTGGTGCTCAAAGTAACTCAGGTGAGGGTGGAGAAGATCCAAAACGATTTAACACGCTTAAAAATTCAAAAATCAAACAAGTGGCATCGGGACGATTCGGTGTGACTCCAGGGTTTTTGAACTCAGCAGAAGAGATTCAGATCAAAGTAGCTCAAGGTGCAAAACCAGGTGAAGGTGGACAACTACCAGGACATAAAGTAACGCCGCTTATTGCTTCCCTTCGTCATACGGTTGCAGGAGTGACATTGATCTCTCCTCCACCGCATCATGATATTTATTCGATTGAAGATCTGTCTCAATTGATTTTTGACCTTAAGCAGATCAATCCAAAAGCGAAAATTGCAGTGAAATTGGTTTCAACTATTGGTGTTGGAACGATTGCTGCTGGGGTTGCAAAATGTTATGCG
>JAYEFX010000102.1:0-2437 GCA_034658775.1 Campylobacterota bacterium | reverse complement strand
AAAGTATTGAATAAAAAATCCATTCATGGATAATTGAAAGAAAAGATAACTCAATAAATAGATGCCGTACGTTAAAAATATGACATCTCTAATTTTATAGAAGACGACAAATGAAGCAATCATTAATAAAAACATATTTCCATAATAACCACCTAAGATAAAGTTTGTTGTATCTACATGTTCTATAAGTTCACTTGAGGTTAAAAGGTTTAAGGGTATTTGAGTGGAACCTTCACTTTTAATTTTCATGTAATAGGTTTGTGTTGTTGAACCATGACTATCTATCCTAAACAAAGAGTTACGATTATTCACCTCTTTGTGTGTATCTAAAATAAACTCACCCGATCTCTTTTGACTAAATGTACCATCACTATTTTGAGAATATAAGCTAACATTGTCAATAAGAGGATAGGATAACTCTACGTACAAAGAATCACTTACTTCTTTTTTTACATCAATGGAAAAACGAACCCAAAATGTTGATTTTGAGAATCCAAAACTATTTCCACTGGATGCAGCATCTATAAATTTATCCTTATATTTATAACTGGAAAGGTCTTGTATTGTTAAATTATTATGCTTATCTTCATAGATGTAAACTTGATTGCTTATGTTGATTTTAGTAGTATATTTATCAACTGTTATGGTCTTGGAAGTAGTGGAAAATAAGGCAATAGGAATCACTGTAAGAAAAATTAAAATTGCTGCTAATTTTTTTAAGATGTTAATATTATTATCATACATCCTACTTACATGATAGAGCAATTATGATAAAAATATCATAAAATTACGTTTACTAAAAGGATACCGGTGTGATTACACTAATGTACGAAGCTTTTTTATCACTTCGATTTTCAATTTTATGCGGTGTTTCAGGATTAAATCGTATACAATCACCTTTATGTAGAGTATAATGCTCATCACCCAATTGAACTTCAATCACCCCTTCCATAACCAAATCACACTCCTCTCCTCCACGTGTATGGGGCAAAATATCATTAGTCATCCGTCCGGCTTCAAGTTCTACTAAAACAAATTCTATATCTCCTTGCAAATCAGGAGTTAGCAATTCGCATTTGTATAAAGGATCGGGAAAAGAGATTTTTTTACGTTCATTTTTTCGAACCACATGATAAGACTCATGACTTAGGTGAGTTTTTATATCTTGTTCATCTGCAAATAATGATGCCAATGTTGTATCCAACACTTTTGCAATTTTTCGTAACGTTTCAACCGATCCTTGTGTGGAACCCTTTTCAAGCTGAGAAAGCATACCTGCAGATATACTTGCTTTTTGTGCCAACTCTTTGGTGGTCATATTTTTTGAAACTCTAAGTATATTTATTTTTTTTCCAACATCCATCATAGTATCCTTACATCAACCTACCAAGCAGTATACATAAAGTTAACATATTCTTTAATTAAATTAAATATATCTTGATTTATTAGTTAAAATACGTTAATATCATTAAATAGTTTAATTAAATTAAATAATTTAAGGATAAATGATGAAAATAGGTCTTATAAAAGAGATAAAAGTACATGAATACAGAGTGGGACTTACTCCTGATTGTGTCGGTACGTATGTTTTAAATGGTCACACCGTATATGTAGAAAAATCTGCAGGTGATGGTGCAGGATTTCATGATGAGCAGTACGTTGAGCAAGGAGCCATTATCATTGAAGAGAAACAAAAAATATTTGATAATTCCGATATGATTGTAAAAGTTAAAGAACCACTTCCAAGTGAATATGATTATTTCAAAGAGGGACAAATTCTTTATACCTATCTTCATCTCGCTGCTGAGAAACCTCTAGCACAAGCTTTGATAGCTAAAAAAGTAAAGGCTGTTGCGTATGAAACCATTACGGATAATCATGGACATCTTCCTTGCCTTACCCCCATGAGTGAAATTGCTGGTCGATTAGCAACACAAGAGGGAGCCAAATACCTAGAAAAACCTTTTGGTGGACGTGGTGTTTTATTAGGTGGAGTCCCAGGGGTCAAAAGAGGAAATGTTACTATTATAGGTGGGGGTATCGTAGGTATGAATGCATGTAAAATGGCTGTAGGTCTTGGTGCAAATGTA
Source organism: Campylobacterota bacterium (assembly GCA_034658775.1). GTDB lineage: Bacteria > Campylobacterota > Campylobacteria > Campylobacterales > Arcobacteraceae > JAYEFX01. Next base: position 347 of record JAYEFX010000102.1, on the reverse strand, counting down.
ACCGTACTGGATATCTCAGCACAACGACTAGCCTATTATGATGATATCTTTGATTCCCGCGTAACGACACTTTATTCAAACCGAGCCAATCTTTTAAATGCTATTAAAGATGCAGACTTGGTTATTGGGGCAGTTCTTATTCCTGGACTTGCCGCTCCAAAACTAATCTCTAAAGATGATTTACTGATTATGAAAAAAGCATCGGTGATTGTGGATGTTGCAATTGATCAAGGGGGTTGTTTTGAAACTTCTAAAATGACCTATCATGATGATCCTACGTATGTGGTCAATGATATTGTACATTATTGTGTGGGAAACATGCCAGGAGCAGTTTCTTTAACCTCCAC
>JAYEFX010000101.1:0-12207 GCA_034658775.1 Campylobacterota bacterium | reverse complement strand
TGTAACTTTAAATGAGCTGAAAAAAGCGGATATTATTGTATTAACCATTCCAGTTGATGCAATAATTGCATTTAACAAACAGTTGGACGATTTGCCCCAAACAACAACAGTCATAGACTTTGGTAGTACTAAACAGATGATTGTTGAAGCTTTACCTCAAGCTTTAAAATCACATTATATCCCAGCTCACCCAATGACCGGAACAGAAAAATTTGGTCCAAGTGCTGCGTGTGATGCGTTGTACGAAAATAAAACGATTGTCTTATGTGATCTTGAATACGTTCAAATATTGCACAAACAACGTGTATTGAAAATATTTGAAACCATTGGTATGAATATTGTTTACATGAATTCAAGTAATCATGATGTGCATGCTTGTTTTATGTCCCATCTGCCTCATGCTATCTCTTTTTCTTTGGCAACAACAGTTATGTCCCATGAAGATCCAAACAGTATCATTGCTTTAGCTGCAGGGGGATTTAATGACATGAGTAGGGTAGCAAAATCTTCACCAAATATGTGGAGTGATGTTTTTCGACAAAATAAAGATAATCTTATCAAGTCAATAGATCTGTTTCAAAATCAAATGGATTATGCAAAAAAACTGATTGAAAATGAGGAGTTTGATAAATTAAATGATTGGATGAAAAAAGCTAATACCCTTCATGATATTTTATAGCTTCATGAACCCTGATCGCTTGTGCGTGTTCACGTACATCATGACAACGAACAATTGACGCCCCTTTATCAATAGCATCCAGATGAATAGCCAATGTTCCAGAAAGTCTCTCTTGGGGAATGGATGGGAAAATTTTATCAATCATTGATTTCCTACTCGCACCAATGAGCAATTCATGTCCAAAATGCATAAAATGTTCTTGATTTTGAAGTAGTGTAAGATTGTGTTCTAAGGTTTTACCAAATCCAATGCCCATATCCAATATGATCTTTTCAATACCAAATGTTTTGGCTTTTTGGATACGTTTAGCAAAAAAGCTATCCATCTGCAAAATAATATTTTCATATTTTGGTTCTTTTTGCATGGTTTGTGGTGTGCCTTGCATGTGCATAATGACAACCGTAGCATTGTATTGTGCAACCAGTTGTGCAACATGATCATTACTCAGTCCTGTAATATCATTGACGATGTTGAAGCCAGCATCAAGAGCAGCTTCAATAACCAACGGTTCATATGAATCAATTGAAAAGTCAATTTTTTCATGCAGTTTTTTTTCATTGATGGTATTTAATATTGGTAAAATACGTTGCAACTCCTCCTTGGCAGAAACACTTTGAGTCCCAGGAGCTGAAGAGACGGCACCAATATCAATGATGTGCACACCATCATCAATCATTTGTTCTATTTGTTGAATCGCATCATCTTGCATAAATCTGCTTTGAGAATAAAAACTATCATCATTGGCGTTGATTACTCCCATGATTTTTGTAGGTTTTGGTTGCGAGGGTAAAAATTCTTTAAGGTGCAAAGCTAATGTTTTTAGTCCAAAAGGTTGGCTTTGCTCTTTTTTGCTTAAGAGTTCAAAATGTTTGCTTGAGCCTATAAGTACGGCATTGACAAAAGGCTCTTTAGCTAGAATAGTGCCTGTGGGAACAGCTAAATCTGCACCAATGGATAAGGCATCTTGCTTGAGAATGTTGGCGGCTCCTACATGCATATCTTTGATGTATAAAAGGTGAACATGTGTTTTTTTATCCATGATGTTTGCTCCACCTTTTTCACAATCAAGTTGTTCAAAAAGTGTTTTTGCATTGGCTGGGTTTATTTTGAAAAATTGCATAAAAATGGAATCTTTTTAGCTTCTATTTTTAGATTGGACTAAGGTCAATAACAATGTTGATAAAATATTGATCGGTCGAGAATTAAGTTCATTGAGCTTCATCGCTTGTGAAAAAATATGCAACTCTTTGGTATTAAGCTTTATGTGTTGTTCATTGATTTTATACAATATAGATTCAATCATGGCTTTTAACTCTGATTTGGTAATTTTTTGATGCTCTTTCAAAAAAAGATAACTTTGTTTTAAATCAAGGGTTTTAAAATCCAATACACAAGGAGTAACGTGTTTTTGTTGTTTGAGGTATTTGTATGGCATTCGGGATAAGATTGTTGGTAGTAAGGTGGATTTTGAAGTTGTGATGATAATAAATACAATATTTTTTGGTGGTTCTTCCAGCAGTTTGAGTAACGAATTTTGTGCTTCATTTCTAAAGTTTCCAGCGCATAAAATGATGTATTTAGTTTGTGCTGTAGCAATGTATGCTTCTTTAAGAGCAAGGTGTGCTTGAGCAAGTTGAAATTCATCTTTTTGCTCATTTTGAATTACCCGAATTTGATGTTTGGGTAAAGTGGGAATCAGTTCTTGCAGTGTTTGTTGAATATCGTTAACAATTAGAATTTGTGATTTCACAATATGTTCCTATAGGTGTACGTCTATTTGAGCAAACAATGCAGCACTTAGTGTTTTATTATACAATCGATACATCTGTAATAGTTTCATCTCCAGCGCTTCATCGCTACTTTGCAGATAAAAACTGTTTTGCACCTCTTCATCAAGTAGCCATAAAAATGATTTTTTATGTACTTTAGCAATGGTTGCGAGTTTATTTTGACTTTTTCCAATGTACCAAAAACAATAACCGTTAGGGAAAGAGATGTTTAGCATATCCGATACCAAAGCGATATCTTCATCGGATTGGATATTGGAAAGTTTTTTCCCTAAGGCTCTAAAATCATAAAAAGGTAGATAGGGACGGTTGTTTTTACTTTGATTGATGTTGCTCATGATGTATTCTAAAAACCATTCACGATCCTCATCGGTAATTACAATAACCGTACAATCTTTATCTAAAAGGTTTGAAATAGATTTTGCCACTAAAGGTGTCCATTCATATTTTTTTTCTTCTAGCCAAGAGCCTAATAGTTTATCTTCTCTTATTGTGTTGATTGTCCAGTTTGTAAATTCTTGCATTGTTTAGATGATCCTATTTATCCAGTTCGTAGGCATTATGTAAAGATCGTACCGCTAATTCAGCGTATTTCTCTTCAATAATCATTGAGATTTTAATCTCACTAGTACTAATAATTCGAATATTAATATTTTCAGCAGCCATTGCTCCAAATGCTTTACTCGCAACTCCAGTGTGTGATTTCATCCCAATTCCTACAACGGATACTTTACAAATTGCATCGTTGTAATCAATTTTTTTAGCATCGTCTTTGAATCTGTCCATTACACTTTGTGTTTTATTAATATCGCTTGTTGGAACAGTAAAATCCAAATCAGTTTTACCATCCACTCCAACTGTTTGTACGATCATATCTACATTGACGTTTTCATCCGCTAAACTTGTGAAAATTGATGCAGCAATTCCAGGTGTATCTGTAACACTGTACATACCTACACGAACTTGATTTCGATCCAATGCAATACCACTAACTAATGGTTGTTCCATAATGTTTTCTTCCTTTGTGATTAATGTACCAGGTACTTCAGGTGTGAAGCTACTTCTTGATACTAAATTGACGTTTAACTTTTTTGCCATCTCTACTGATCTGCTTTGTAAAACTTTTGCTCCTAAAGAGCTTAGTTCTAGCATCTCATCATAAGAGATCATCTCCATTTTTTTCGCTTTTGGTTCAATTCTAGGATCGGTGGTGTAGATACCATCAACATCCGTATAGATCTCACACACATCAGCATGAATCGCCCCAGCAATTGCCACAGCAGTAAGGTCACTGCCCCCTCTACCTAAAGTTGAGATTCTACCAGTAGTTTGCGTTACCCCTTGGAAACCTGCAACAATAATTGTTTTGCCCGTGGCAATGACCGCTTCCATATTTTTTGTATTGATATCTTCAATTCGTGCTTGCATGTGTGAATCATTGGTTACAATTCCAGCTTCTCTACCACTCATTGAAGTTGTAGGATATCCTTGTTCGTTTAGTGCAATGGAAAGTAGGGCAGAAGTTACTCTCTCTCCTGAGCTCAAAAGCATGTCCATCTCAATCTCATTGGGTATGCTACTAAAATGATTTGCATATTCTATTAATTTATTGGTTTCACCACTCATGGCTGAAACTACAGCAATAACATCATGCCCATCATCTTTTATTGATTTGATGATGTTGGCAACATTTTGGATCCGTTCAAGTGTCCCAACACTTGTCCCTCCAAATTTTAAAACTTTTAACATCTAAATATATCCCTCGTTTTTAAAATATCGTAAGACCTGCTTATACACAGTTCTTTTAAAAAATGTAATGTACTCATAAATATCTTTTGTAGGCACAAATTTATATTGGCTAAACTCTGGTGTATGATGTGCATTGATATCAATTTTCGCATCTTTATTGAGTCGCACTAAGTAATAACGTTGTCGTTGTCCATCAAAAGGTTTCATTTTTGCTGCAATTGCAGGTGGAAAATCATAGCTTACCCAATCAGGATACTCTGCAATGATACTTACATCACTGGTTCCAATCTCCTCTTCAAGCTCTCTGTATAAGGCTTCTTTTGGATTTTCACCTTTGTCAATTCCACCTTGTGGAAATTGCCACGCATTACCAATATCTGAACGACTGGCAATAAAAATTTCACATTTATGAGGATACTTATTTGACAAAACGATGGCAGCTACATTTGGTCTGTAGTTTTTTACCGGTTTTTCATTCTCTTTATTTGTCATTAATCTATTTACCTCTATAATCCCAAACAATTATTGGAATAATTTTAAGAGATTTTATCTAAAAAGGGATTAAAAATTGCTTCTATACATACATATACCGTTTTGTGATTCTAAGTGTCACTACTGTGCATTTAATTCTTACACGGATCGTTTTCATTTAAAATCAACATACATGAATTCTTTGAAAAAACAACTGCAACATGAGCTTAGAAAAAATATTGATAATGGTAATGAAACTGTTGAAACAATATTTATTGGAGGAGGTACACCAAGTACTGTAAAAGTTGAAGAGTATCAAGAGATATTTAAGATTTTAACCCCCTATATTAGTAATACAAAAGAGATAACTATTGAAGCCAATCCAAACTCCGCAAATAAAGAGTGGCTACGAGGAATTTTTGACCTAGGAGTTAATCGAATAAGTTTTGGAGTGCAAAGTTTTGATGATGAAAAGCTTAAGTTTCTTAATAGAGCACATAATACTAATATGGCTATAAGTGCTATACAATATGCACATTGTATAGGTTTTAACCATATTAATTGCGATATAATATACGGAACAGCATTAGATACTCAAGAGTTGCTTGACAATGATTTAGAACATATTAAGAATCTTCCGATTGATCATGTGAGTGCGTATGATTTGACTATTGAAGAGGGTACTTTATTCTATAACAAACCTGAAGTAAAAAAGGAGAGTGTATCTTTGGCTGTTGAGTTGTTTGAAAAATTAAAAATTCAAGGTTTTAAACAGTATGAAATATCCAATTTTGCTAAGAATGATGAGGCACAATCTAAGCATAATTTAGGTTATTGGGCACATAAACCATATCTAGGAATTGGAACAGGAGCAGTAGGATGCATCAATAATATTCGACTGTATCCTTCAAAAAATATAGAACAATACATAGTTGATCCATTGGACTATGAACAGGAGATATTATCTAAAGAAGACGTACGAATTGAAAAAATACTCTTGGGACTTCGATCTATAATTGGTGTGGATTTAAAACTTTTAAGTTCAGATGAAATGAAATATATCTCTCTTTTAAAAGAGGATAACAAAATTATTGTAGATGATGAGATACTGTACAATAATGATTATTTATTAGCTGACGAGATTGCATTGTTTATCACTCAAGATAGCATCTACTAAGGATAAAGTTAAATGTGTATTAACAATCTTTCTATTTGCTTTTGTATCTTCTAAGTTTAAAAATCTTCTTATTCTTAATCCAATATAAAAACTAACATTTTGCACTATTATTACGATTTTGGACAACAGGAAGAATGACAGAATATATTAAAAATGAGTAAACCAGTAGAAAGTTTATCTATATTTATGGTACCAAGATTCAAACTGAAGTGAAATTCACTTAAATTTTGGTACAACATTATACTGCATCATATCCAGCATCTAATAAATAATGAAGATATATAACTCTTTTGCTAGTTTCATCTATAAGAGGAAGAGCTACTGAACTATCATGAACATTAGCACCACTATAAAATGCAACTATAGGTATGTCTCCATCAACTGCACTAATATGAAGTTTACCACCTATCCAAACTCTAACTTAAAATGAAATCTTAAAACTTCACTAACTTTTTTCATCGATAGAGAGTGTAACCCTAACTGTGTAAACCCACCTAATATTCCTAAATCACTTCGTATATCTTTATCTTAACTCAAACTGAATTATCGGTCTTTACTAAAAAGTGTCCAAATAAACTCCGACACGAGTGTCCAAGTGTGACCGATTTTTGCATTCACAGTCTCAGAGGAGATAACAAGATTACAATGGCGAAAATATCAAGCTTTTATCGTATCAAATAAGATTTATAAAAGTTAAAATATCTCTTGTATAAATCCATCTTGTCTCTCACTTCAACCGTTGTACATTGACAGTTAAAATTTATTATGATATACTTCGGATATACAATCAAAGGATATATCATGACAGCTACAATTTCGACATGGGGTAACTCACAAGGTTTAAGGTTTCCAAAAGATGTAATGAAAGAATTACATTTGTCAATTGGTGATAAAATGAAAGTATTAGTTGAAAATCAAAAAATTGTGCTAGAACCAATAAAACAACCACGAGAAAAATATGATATTAATGATTTGGTTAAACAATTACCGAAAAATTACACAAGATATGAAGAATTTGATAATAAAGTTGGCTTAGAAGAATGGTAAAATATATTCCCCAACAAGGAGATATTGTAGCTTTAAATTTTGACCCACAAAGTGGTCATGAACAAAAAGGTCGAAGACCTGCCATAATTATCAGTAATAAAATATTTAATCAGCATTTAGGTTTAGCTTTTTCTTGTCCAATTACAAATACAAAAAGAGATTTTCCATTTCATATTGAAATTGAAAGTGAAAATATCACAGGCTATATCATGGGAGAACAAATGAAATCAATAGATTATAATTCAAGAAATATAAAATTTATTGAAAAAGCAAATCAAAAAACTATAAACAAAATATTAGGTATAATTGATTGTATAATACAATAATATGTACAACAAATCGCAGAAATGGAATAAGGCTATACTACGATTTTTTAGCTTTTATCTTCTAGATTTAGTTAAATGAAAAGACAAAAGTTTCAAGTCGTTTCATCCACTTGTTCCTTAAGTCAGGCGTTATCTTAAGTAACCCAAAACTTTCACTATTGCAAAAGTTAACATTTATGTAATATGCCATTATGAAAGAAATTAAGTTTTATAAATTACCATCAGGAAAAATTTCAGTTATTGATTTTTAGATAGTCTGTCTTCAAAAGAAGCTCAAAAAGTAACTTGGATATTAAGTTTAGTTGAAGAACTTGAACAAGTTTCAACTAAATTTTATAAGCATTTAAAAAACACAGATGGTATTATTGAAATTAGAATTCAAATTGGTAAAAACAATTTTAGATTATTAGGTTTTGAAAACAATGGAAGGCTAAAAGTGAAATATGTGGAAGAATGTTTGTGAAATTTCCAATAACAAAGCAGCAGGAGGAGAAATAAGGCTGTAGACGGAAATTATTCAAATATAATTCAAAATTTTAAATAATCTTTTATTATTCTAATAGTATAATCTATAAGAATTAGAATATAAGGATGTAAAATGGTAGAATATGGAATAACAGCACTACAAACTCAACCATCTCTTTTTAAACAAATGACAATATCAAAAATTGTCGATAAGCGAAAGCATAAAAATTTGGGATATTTTATATCTTCAAAATATGAAGATATAATCTCTAGTGTGATCAAAGAGATTGAACAAAAAGAAAAAATAGAAAAATTAAAAATATTAAAAAAGCATCAAGATTTAGAATTTTTAGAATTAGGAATTGATGATGGACTTAAATAGAGGTGATATTGTAGGGATAAACCTAAATCCTAAAAAAGGTGATGAAGTTGGTAAAATTAGACCTTGTATAATTATTTCTGATAATGAATCAAATCAAATTTTAGATACAGTTATTGTTGTTCCTCTATCAACTCAATTAATTGATGATATGGAACCTTTTAGATTAAGACTAACAAAAAGAGATAATTTAGATAAAGATTCAGATGTTTTATTAAATCATATTAGAACTATATCTAATAAAAGAGTGACTTCATTTATAGGAAAAATAACACAGACTGAATATAAATTAATTATTGCAAACCTTTGTAATAATTTTTAATAACATTTTTAGTGCAAGGACTTAAAGAAGTAGTGCGGTCTCCAAAGTAATTTTATGTATTTAAAGCAAACTGTACCGCTTTTTGAGCATGAATAGCAGTGGTATCAAACAGTTTTACTTGAGTATCATTTTGATTGATCAACAATGAGATCTCAGTGCAGCCTAAGATTACAGCTTGTGCCCCATTTTTGGCTAAATTATCGATGATGCGTAAGTAGTGTTGTTTTGATGTTTGATTTAGATCTCCTAAACAAAGTTCATGGTAGATGATATCATGAACAATTTTTCGATCTTGTTCGTTGGGAGTAAGCACTTCAAGCTTGTATTTGTCTTTTAATCTTCCTTTATAAAACTCTTGCTCCATGGTAAATGCCGTGCCTAATAATCCCACTTTTTTAATATTGTTTTGAATCAGTTCTTCAGCTGTCGCATCGGCTATATGAAGTAGAGGTATGGTGATGTGCTTTTGAATAGCAGGTGCTACTTTATGCATGGTATTGGTACAGATAAGCAAACATTGGGCTCCTGCATTTTGTATGTTGCGCGCTTCTTGGCTAAGAATTTCAGCTGTTTTTTCCCAATCCCCTTGATGTTGCAGTTTTTCTATGGGATCAAAATCAACACTGTTGAGAATAATCTTGGCACTGTGCAAGCCACCGAGTTTTTCTTTAATGCCCTCATTGATATTTTTATAATACTCCAAACTGCTTTCCCAGCTCATGCCACCTAGTAATCCAATGGTTTTCATGATTTTTTATCGTGTTTATCAGGTGAGGTAAAAATAGCCAACCAACGTAAAATAAATAAAAAAACCAATACACCCGAAAAGATTAAAATATGGAAATTGGTGCTGCTTTGCATTAATGCGTCTAGACTGTTAATCTCTTCTTTGTTGATTTTAACTACATTGACGATAAATTCACGTAAAGTCAAGATGATAAAAGCATCAATGAGTATTCGGATTTTGACACGTTTTTCACGTAAGAAACTCATAACCGCACGAACAATTTCCAACATGATAATAAAATACAGCAAGTAGATGATAATCACTACCATGCTGTTGGTAAATACAGCCACTACGAATAAACATGAAGCTAAAATAAGTTCGATATAAAACTTACTGTAAAAAAAGTCTTTTAGGTTTTTCATGTGAAATAGATTCCTTTGAGTTATAATTATGGTATAATACCATAATTTCAGCGCACTTCGGTCTGCGACTGTCTTCGTTTTTTGTTATCTTCGTATAATTTTAATTCAAATTTAATTTCATTTAGTCTTGATCGGTCCTATGTTTTAACACTAGGCAGACTTATTTATCAAAAGGTATATTATTATGTTATTTACAGATTTGGGCTTAAACGATGCCCTATTAAAAGCCATTAAAGAGCAAGGGTACACTAAACCTACACCAGTTCAAGCACAGGCAATCCCTGTGATATTAAGTAAAAAAGATGTTTTAGCTGGAGCTCAAACAGGTACAGGAAAAACAGCTGGTTTTACTTTGCCACTTTTACAACTTTTAAGTCAAAAAAAGACTCAAGGTAAGCCAAAAGTACGTGCACTAATTTTGACTCCAACACGAGAACTTGCTGCGCAAGTAGGGGAAAGTGTCACTTTGTACGGGAAATATCTTCCGTATAAATCAACGGTTATTTTTGGAGGAGTGGGGATCAATCCACAAAAATCAGTTTTACGAAAAGGGGTTGATATTGTTATTGCTACTCCTGGACGACTATTGGATCTTGTAGGTCAAGGGGATATGGATCTTTCAAATATTGAGTGCTTGATCTTGGATGAAGCTGATAGAATGCTTGATATGGGATTTATTCACGATATCAAAAAGCTTTTAAAATTGATGCCTAAACAGCGTCAAAATCTATTGTTTTCTGCAACTTTTTCCAATGAGATTAAAAAACTCGCAGATGGACTTTTGAACTCGCCTGTATCCATTGAAGTTGCACGACGAAACACTACATCTGAACAAGTCAAACAAATTGTTCACCCTGTGGATTGTAAACGAAAAAGAGAACTTTTATCAAAGATTATTAGCGATGGATCATGGAAACAAGTTCTTGTATTTACACGAACCAAACATGGAGCCAATCGTTTAACCAAACAATTGGACATGGATGGAATCACTGCAGCAGCGATTCATGGTAACAAAAGTCAAGGGGCACGAACCAAAGCATTGGCTGATTTTAAAGATGGACGTGTTCGAGTTTTAGTGGCTACAGATATCGCTGCACGAGGAATTGATATTGATCAGCTTCCTCATGTGGTTAACTTTGAATTGCCAAATGTTGCTGAAGACTATGTACATCGTATTGGACGAACGGGACGAGCTGGAAATACAGGAGAAGCAGTTTCATTGGTGTGTATTGATGAAGAGGCATATCTTTATGGGATTGAAAAACTAACTAAACAAAAGATCAAGAAAGTGATCATTGATGGTTTTAAACCTGATCCTAAAATCAAAGCAGAACCAATCACTCAAGGACGAGGTCAGCAACGCGGTCGCGGAGGAAACTCAAATAATAAAAATCGAAATTCACGAGGTGGGGAAAACAAATCTCATGGAAGCAATCGTGGTGGGAGTAATTCAAGAGCACCACAATCACGAGGTTCAGCTCGACATAGATAGATTTTACATGGGCTAACTGTGTGTTGGCTCATGATTAATTTTTATAGTAATACTGCTTAAATCTTATCTTATCTCTTAAGCTAGAGCTTTGATTAATTATTTTTAAAATTAATTACTCGTTTAAACAAATACAACATCACTAATATGAACAATATAAACCACCATATTTGAGAATAAGAGTTTTTTTCAATCTTTTTCATTTGGTTTTTACATTTTTTAGATGCTTCAACAAGTGATTTCTCATCTAAGTGAACCGTTAAAATATTTGTTGTAGAGATTTTCTTTGGATTGTTTTTTTCGAGATGTATTTTTTGTATAAATTGTATATCTTGAAATTTTAGCATTTTAAAAATTTATTCTAACTATTTTGAGATAAAATTCAATCATAACAGGTTAGATTTACAGATTTTTGTGTTCTTTCAAGCCATTTTTTGCTTTGTTTTATCTCATTTTCCATATTTATCCACTAGTCTTTATAAGATTAGGTATTCTTCGTAAATTATAGCAAGCAGCTATGAGATAAAAGTGTTGTTGGTTTTTATCTATTCCTAGATATTTTGTTTTATAAATGCAAATGGTAATTCTACTAAGCATCTTATTTTTGAGAATCTTGTATTATTTCTTGATTGTTTAGCTCTTAGTTTAGATTGATTTCTTACTTTTCTTTCAACTATACCATCAAATACACCTTTGGCTCTTAAATCTTTTTTCTCTCTTTTGACATATAACCAGAATCTGCAAATACAGCTTTCTTTTCATCTTTAGTAAGTTTTTCAAACTGTGTAGAATCGTGTGTTTTAGCAGTAGTAGCTACTACATCTTTTATTACGCCTTTAGTATCTGTTGATATACGCATTTTTAAACCATGATGTTTATGACATCTTTTTAGATGTATACGAAGCATCTTTGTCATATGGTTCATTTGAAACAACATTCCCTTTATCATCCTTTTTTTTCTTTGGTTCAGATGAGTGTATCAATGTAGCATCAACTAAAGTTCCCTCATTTAGTATTAGACTTTTCTCTTCCATCATAGTTTTTACTTGATTAAAAATATCTCCTAGTAACTCAACTTTCGCACCTAAATCCAAGTAAATTTTGAGTTGTGCTTCGTAGTGTAGCGATTATACTTGTAAAATCCTTATTGTTCTTTACAATCTCATC
>JAYEFX010000100.1:0-2465 GCA_034658775.1 Campylobacterota bacterium | reverse complement strand
ATGGAGGTGAGTTGTATCTTCAACTAAGACATAAGCAAAAAGCATACAGGAAAAGATACGGAAGTAGTACAAATAGTGCAAAGGGGATGATGATGCCACTTGAATTGTAAATCACCGTAAAACCCAAACCAACTAATGTATAGATAAACCCTACAGTAACACCTGAAAGTAAATAACCAAAAATCTCACTCATGCACTTACTTTACAATTGTCCAATCACCATTTTGAATCTCTAATAAAACCATACCAGTATTGGTATCAAGACCTAAATGATCCTCTTTGCTCATGTTTACAATTCCATCAACCCCATGAAAATTTTTAAGATTTTCAAGACCTTCTCTTATTTGTGTTGGGTTTGTTGAATTTGTTGATTTGATCGCTTCAACTACTGCATGAAGTGCAGTGTATGCATGTCCCGCAAAACTTGAAACTTGTCCAAAGTTCTTTTCATATTCATTTTTAAACTCTAAAGCAGTTTGTTTCATTGCTATGCTATCATCAAGCTTGTCTGCAACAACAACGGGTGGTGAAACCAATCGCACACCCTCAGCTGCTGCTCCAGCAATCTCAATAAATTTTTTAGAAGCAACACCGTGTGATTGATACAGTGGGTGTTTAATTTTAAGTTGAGCGTAATTTTTTGTTACAATTGCAGGACCTTGTCCAAAACCTGGATTAAGTACTGCTTGAACTTTAGCATTTCCTTTGATTTTAAGTAATTGAGATGTCATGTCTGCATCTTTTTTACCGTAGGTTTCATCGGCTACAATATTGATGTTAAAATCTTTGGCAACATCTTTACATTGACCTCTCATCGATTTTCCAAATCCTCCACTACCTGAGATTAATGCTAGGTTATTTAGACCACGTGTATTTAAGTCTGCCATAATTTTTTGACATGCCATTCTATCTGTTGCAACAATTTTGAATACATACGGTTTAACGGGATCAATAATCACAACGGCTCCTGCCATTGATAATAATGGAATTTTTGCTTTTTTAATAAACTTTAAAATAGCCATTGTTTCACCTGTAGTTGATGGTCCAATGATGGAAACAACTTTATCTTGGTTGATCAATCTTTTGACAAATGTAACGGCTTTTTTAGGATTTGCACCCGTGTCGTAATGGATTAATTCTAATTGCTGACCATTTACTCCACCTGCGGCATTTATTTTAGCTACATAGTGTTGCAAGGTTTTGAGTTCAGGATCACCTAAAAATGAAGCTGGACCCGTTGCTGCAACAATAGCACCAATTTTTATAGTATTCGCACTTACTACCATAAAAGCTGAAATAAACAAAAGAGCAATAACTCTTGAACTAAACTTTTTAATCATAATTAATCTCCTGAGATAATTTTCAATAAAGTATAACACAATAATTCTAAATCTTATTGAGCGTTTTCTTAATATTTGGGAAATTATAACTAATTTACAAATTTATATAATTATTGTAAAAAATAAAGAAAAAATAAAGTATAATGATTCAAATATTTCAATTATTAGGAAAAATGAGTTATGAAACAAACATTAATGGGAAATGATGCAATTGCTTGGGGACTTATTCACGCAAATGTTGATATGGTAAGTGGGTATCCAGGTACCCCTTCAAGTGAGATCTTGGGCGTTGTGCAAAAAATCAAAACACAACTAAATTTAGACACATATGCGCAATGGGGAACCAATGAAAAAGTTGGTTTTGAAGTAGCGTATGCAGGTGCAATTGCTGGAAAACGAACCTGTGCAACGATGAAACAAGTGGGACTAAATGTGGCAAGTGATGCTTTAATGAGTGCATCATACATAGGAAATCTAGGTGGTTTTCTTTTAGTTGCTGCAGATGATCCAGGTTTTCACTCTTCTCAAACGGAGCAAGACAGTAGGGTGTTTGCAAAGTTTGCACGAATACCCGTATTGGATCCCTCAACTCCACAAGATGCGTATGATTTTACAAAACTTGGAGTTGAGTTGTCTGAACACTTTCAAATTCCAGTGATGTTGCGTCCAGTTATGCGTGTGTGTCATGCCCGTGAAATTATAGAGATGGATAAAGAAACACATTACTCTCCTAATAAAGGTGAATTTAAACGTGATGTTCCACGATGGGGTGCTGTTCCTAGAAAAGACAGATTCCCACAAGGAAAAGTCCAATTAGAAAGAATGGATACCATAGCTCAATACAATTGGGATACATTTTTAAAACCTCAGTTTGATAAATGTAATGGTGGAAAACTGTTGGTAATCACAAGTGGTACCGCTGATGGCTTTGTGAAAGAAACATTAAGTGATATTGATCTTGAAGCCGATATTGTAAAAGTAGTGATGCCATACCCACTACCGTTTGAAAAAATTAAAGAGCAATTTAAAGATTACGATAAAATCTTGGTGGTTGAAGAGCCTTACCCTTGTATAGAGGAGCAAATAGCGCACCCTAAAGTGTACGGAAAAAATACCAATACAACG
>JAYEFX010000099.1:0-2475 GCA_034658775.1 Campylobacterota bacterium | reverse complement strand
TCGTCTCCACCACGGTATCATGGGGCTTACAGACAAACTCTTAAAGTCTTAAAGAACCTCATTGTCTTGAAACTATTTTAATAATATTTGATTGTGACGGTGGAACCTCTACCCAACGACTATTTTCAGGGATATAATAAATTCCTCTTCTGATACGCTTTATTTCTCCAGTGTATATGTGTGTATACTTTAAGTCAATCTGCAAATGGTTTAGGAGTTGTCATAGTACTAACAGGAAGCATGGGATAGACGATCTTAGTTTTTTTCCCCGTGAGGGATTTTAAAAATATAACAACTTTATGAGCATCACTGTTGCTGATCCCTAAAACAAGTTGAATTTTACCCATCTCTTTTACCGCTTCTTTTAAATCCCATATTGCGCCATTGTGAAAATATGGAGCTGTTTGTTCAATGTTTCTTAAGGTTGGTGTTTTAACTAAATGATTTTTATTACCAGTAAAAGCACCCAAATTTCTAAACTTATATCTTTTGCCAGTATCAAAAGGTTGCATCATACCACCTAGGGCAATATTCTTATGACATCTTGCACAACCTAAATCTAGGAAGACTTTTAATCCCTCTTTTTCATCTTTGGTTAAAGCTGTAGTATCTCCATGTAAAAACTTATCAAATCTTGATGGAGTAATTAAAGTTTTTTCAAAAATAGCAATAGTGTCAGCAATAAGTTTAAAAGAGATTTTTGTATTTGGTGCATATGCTTTTTTAAACTCTTCTACATATTGTGGCATTGATGTTATTCTTTGAACTATTAGTTTAGGTGATGCTGCCATCTCAAAATGTGCTTGGATTGGTCCTTGTGCTTGATCTTCAAGGTTTGGACTTCTTCCATCCCAAAATTGTGAAAAACTAAAAACAGCATTATATACTGTTGGAGAGTTAAGGTGTAAAGGGTTTTGTAACCATTTATTTCCAGTAGCTACACTTATGCCATCAACTCCACCCATACCTAAATGATGGCAGGTGTTACATGAAATTAACCCACTCTTTGATAATCGTGGATCAAAAAAAAGTTTTTTCCCCAATTCTATCTTTTTATCAGTAATAGGATTTTGTTTATCTTCAATAATTTTTAATAATTCAAGTTTACTTTTAGGTATTGGCATCATATCTGCTTTTTTTGCTCTTTGTATCAGGAGTAAGTCATCATTAGCAAATGTATTTATACCAATACATAAAATTAAAATTAAGTGTAAAGTTTTCATGGTGTGCCTTAGATCGAGAAGATTTTGAATAAAAGAGAGAAAAGTCTCTCTTTTATTTTAGTTCATATCAGGTTTTGGAGTAGTACTTGTAATAACTGGAAGTTGAGGATAAGATATATCACCTTTATCACCTGTAAGTGATTTTAAGAATGTTGTGATCTGTTCTGCTTCTTTATCATTAATATTAATACCAAGTTGAGTCGAACCCATCTCTTTTACTGCATCATTTAAAGACCAAATTGCACCATTGTGAAAGTAGGGAGCAGTTTCTTCAATATTTCGTAGTGTTGGAGTTTTAATCATTCCATTTTTATCACCTTGAAATCCACCTAAGCTTGCAAATTTATATTTTTTTGCAACTTGGAATGGTTGCATTGTTCCACCAATACCTACATCATTGTGACAAGATGCACACCCCTTATCAATAAAAACTTTAAGACCAGTTTTTTCATCTTGGCTTAATGCTTCACTATTCCCATGCATAAAATCATCAAATCTTGATGGAGTAACAAGAGTTCTTTCAAATAATCCAATAGTAGCAGTAATTAGTTCAAAATCAATCTTTACATCATTTCCATATGTTGCCTTAAATTCTTCTACATAAGCTGGCATAGAATTTATACGAGCTTCAACAAGTGATTTAGGAGCTGCCATCTCTGGACCTGCTTGCATAGGACCTTGTGCTTGTGCTTCTAAATGTGGGTCTCTACCATCCCAAAATTGTGATGAATTAAATACTGCATTGTAAACTGTAGGTGAATTTAAATGTGCAGGATTTGCAGTCCATTTATGACCAACTGCAGCAGCAACTCCATCAACTCCACCCATGCCTAAATTATGACAAGTATTACATGAAATCAATCCACTTTTTGAAAGTCTTGGTTCAAAGAATAGTCTTTTACCTAATGTAACTTTTGCATCGGTAATTGGATTTTTAGGATCCTCAATTAATTTTAATAACTCTAATTGACTTGTAGGAATTGGTTTCATACCTGCGTTTTTTGCTTTTGTAATTAAAGCGTCCCCTGCAAATGCACTTACACCTGCTAATAATAAACCACTTAAAACAATGTTTGTTTTCTTCATAATCTCTCCTTATTTTTAGATTAATAAAAGTTTATAATACTTTAACTTAAATGATAATAAATACTATTTAGGATTTTTTATTAAATAAGATTTAAACTATATTATAATAAATTTTGCTATAATAACTAAAAATTATAATACAAAGAGACGAACTAAATGACTAACT
>JAYEFX010000098.1:0-2510 GCA_034658775.1 Campylobacterota bacterium | reverse complement strand
AACTCTGATTGATTCTGAGCTTTTAACAAAAGATATTGATGCACAGCTGGATTATATTGATGAAAAGACTCAAAATATTATTTTAAAAAATCCTACCTATGTTGATTTTTCGATTAAACACAGAGCCGAAGTACGTGTGCAGCCGGACGAAAATTTTAAATTCATTATTAATGATGCGCATGGAAAAATAGAAACAAAGGTGATTGATTGTTCCGTAAAAGCAATATCTGTGGAGATAGCCCATTTACCCAAAGATTTTGAGCAAAATAAAAAAATAGCGGTTAGTATTGGCTTTGAGATGAAACACAGCAAAACATTTGATATAAAAAATCGGGATTATATTGGTACATACGCTACAGTTTTTAAAATACTTCAAGATAATGGAACCAATAAATTAATATTAAATTTTGAATTGAAAAAAAGTGATGAAGAGTTGTTGGGAAAATATATTTATCAACGACAAATTGAATTGGTTCAAGAGTTAAAACACTTGATTAAAAATTAAATAATCACAAGGAGAAGTACAATGAAAGATATTAAAATTTTAAAACAAAAAATAGAAAACTTACATGTGCTGTTTGTGGATGATGAGGAAGAGATACGCATAGGTACAGGTATGTTGTTGCGAAAATTTTTTAAGCATGTAGATATTTATAGCAATGGACAAGAGGCAATGGATCATTTTTCTAAAGATAAATATGATGTGCTTATTACGGATATAAAAATGCCAAAAATGGATGGGGTTGAGTTGGTATCGCACATTAAAAAAATTCAGCCCAATATGTATATTATTTTTGTAACAGCCTCTAGGGGGGACATTGAATTGAATAAAGAGCACAGTGATATGTACATAAATAAGCCAATATCGTATGAAAACATTATTATGATGATGGAAAATATATGCGAAAATTTTTACAATGACTGATCTGAAAAAACTTAAGGCTATAGCTTCAAACTCCACTATACTGTATGTTGAGGATGATGATGCTTTAAGGAAAAGCGTTTGTATTTACTTAGATAAACTTTTTGCAAAGGTGCACAGCGCAAGTGATGGTCAAGAGGGATTGTTGCTTTATGAAAAGTATCCTGTTGATATTGTGCTTACGGACATTAGGATGCCTATAATGGATGGTTTGGAGATGATTCAAAACATTAAAACCATCAATGAAAATCAAAATATAATCATCGTTTCGGCGTATTCTCAAATCAGTAATTTCACAAAATCGATCCAATTAGGAGTAGATGGCTATATTTTAAAACCCATTGATTATGAGCAGATGAATAATTTGTTGTATAAAATTTTATTAAAAATTCAAAAGTTTCATGAAAATGAACAGTATCAAAATAATTTGGAATCTTTAGTGCAAAGTAAAACGCAAGAAACACTGGAATTGCAAGAGGATAAATTGAATAACTATCGAAAGACCTTGTATGCATTGGTTGATATCATCGAAAGTAGAGATACCTACACGGGAGGCCATTCTCAAAGAGTGGCCACGTATTCAAAGCGGATTGCACAAGAATTGGGTTTTGATGCACAAACATGTGATTTGATCTATGAAGCAGGTATCTTACATGATATTGGAAAAATTTCGATCCCGGATAGTATTTTATTGAAGCCTGGACAACTTAATGATATTGAATATACGTTGATTCAAGAGCATGTCATTATTGGGTATAACATGCTTAAAAATGTACCTATGTTTAAAGAGATTGCACAGATGATCTTAGGACATCATGAACGATATGATGGTACAGGGTATCCAAATGGATTAAAAGCCCATGAGATATCTATTGAAGCACAAGTGATGGCAATTGCCGATGTGTTTGATGCTATGACGACCAGTCGTATTTATAAGGTACGAAAATCAGTGTCTGAAGCATTGGAAGAATTGGACAACTTACGGAACAGGTCATTTGATTCGAAGATTGTTGATGTGGCATTAAAAGTTTTGTCGGGCATAGAGCTTACACAAGAGGCAGATCAATTACCTACAACCCAATTGGAATCAGAACGTTTTTCTTATTTTTATAAAGATCAAGTGACCGGTGGATACAATAAAAATTATTTGGATTTGATTTTATCTAAAAACCAATATGACCATCAATACGCGCAGGTGTATGTTTTGAGTTTACATAACTTTGGGCACTATAACGAACTCTACAGTTGGGAAAAAGGGGACGAACTTTTAAATCTTTTAACACAAACCCTGCAAGAAAAATATCCTGGTATTTTAATTTTTAGAATACATGGAGATGATTTCATCTGCTTAAGTAAGACGAACTTGGACATTTCTGTAAATATATTTGAAGATGTTGCGCAATTTGATAAAAATATTATTGAACTGAATTTAAATCACTTTAATATCCAAGAGCATCATATTACTCATTATGATGCTCTTGAAAAACTTAATATTTAGAAGACTCTTTATAAAAATAAACTGGCAATATTGTACATTATAAACGACAATATCCAAGCCGTGATGGTGGTTAATAAAAACAGATAAACT
>JAYEFX010000097.1:0-2517 GCA_034658775.1 Campylobacterota bacterium | reverse complement strand
GTGGAGTGTTGACGTTTAAAAATGCTCGAAAATTGGTTCAAATATTGCCTAAAATTCCAGAAGATAAATTAATACTTGAAACCGATGGTCCATATTTGACCCCTCACCCACATAGGGGTGAAAGAAATGAACCTTATTATACTACTTTTGTGGCCTCAAAAATGGCTGAAATACTTGAAAAAAGAGTTGAAGATATTGAAATATTAACAACGCAAAATGCTGTAAAATTATTTAAAGAGTTTTCTAGTTTAAATTAGATAAAATATCTGTTAATTCATACGTATTAAGGATATTTTATTGATTAAAACACTGCTTGGATTATTTTTAAGTTTTACATTTTCTTGGGCATTGCTGTATGAAAATTCCTTTAACCCTCTTGATCAAAAAGTTTTAGAAGAGCTTGATATTGATAATAACTTCTTAAAAGATCAAAAACTTCAACGCATTTATGACAAAATGCTGAATCATTCACAAAAGTATTACATTGAACGATTTACACAAGCATCGGTTTTGATTCCTCAAATAAAAAGTGTACTAAAACAAAATAATGTGCCGGATGTATTTTTATTTATGGCCATGGCTGAATCAGGTTTTAAAGCAAAAACACGTTCTTGGGTTGGAGCTAAAGGGATTTGGCAATTTATGCCCTCTACTGGAAGAATATACGGTTTGACAAGTGATCGACATGTTGATGAGCGCTTGGACGTGATTAAATCTACGCAAGCTGCAACGCAATACCTGAAGCGTTTGCATGGAATGTTTGGAAAGTGGTATTTAGCAGCCTTTGCTTACAATTGTGGAGAAGGGCGTGTTATTGAAGCGATTGTTCGGTCTACTTTGGATATTTATGTTGCACAAAACCCTAAAGAGGCAAAGAGTAGAAAAGTATTAAAATACAGAAAAATTGTAAGCAATTACACTAAAAAAAGATCAGGATTTAGCCCTGTTTACAGAGCGTATAATGAGTTGAAGTCTTGGGGTATTACACCAACGTTAGAGCAATTATTGCATGAGCAAAAGAACTTAAGAAGACAATATTTACCTAAAGAGAGCAGACGTTATTTGCGTAAAATTATTGCATTAGCGATGATGGGGAACA
Organism: Campylobacterota bacterium; assembly: GCA_034658775.1. Classification (GTDB taxonomy): domain Bacteria; phylum Campylobacterota; class Campylobacteria; order Campylobacterales; family Arcobacteraceae; genus JAYEFX01. The sequence continues at coordinate 1,418 of JAYEFX010000097.1, read as the reverse complement.
GAGACTATCTGTTTTCAAAAAAAGCAGATTATATTTTTAACTTAGGTATAAACTCGCCACTGGTTGAAGTTGAAGTTAAACGCAACAGCAGTTTAAAAGATATTGCACAGGTGATTGATGTAGACTATGATAAGTTACGTTTATTCAATGCCCACATAAAAAATGATTTTATTCCTGCGCTTCATGAGGAGTGTAAATTGTATGTGCCGTATAATAAACTTGTGGCCTATAATGAAAATATTGATAAATTTAAATTGGCAATTTACAAGCACCCAATTCCAAAATATTATAGGGTAAAAAGTGGTGATACATTAAGTCATATTGCCCGTAAATATAAACTCAGCCTAAAGCAATTAAAAAGACAAAATAGACTCAAAAGTGATCGACTTAGAATAAATCAAAAATTGGTTATTCGCCATGAGCCTTTTAAAAGTTCAAAAAAAAGAGCTAAGGGAAAAATTGTTCATGTGGTACGAAGTGGGGACACACTAAGTGCCATTTCAAAAAAATACGGTATCCCCTATGGTAAAATTAAAAAAAGAAACAATCTGAGATCAAATGCTTTGAAGCTTAATCAACGATTGATTATCCCAAATAAGGTTTAGAAGAAAATGAAATTACTATGTTCTATTTTATGCGTAACTATTTTAGTGTTTACAGGTTGCAGTAGCAAAAAATACAGTGGTGGGTCAGGCTACAGTTCAACAAAAAAAACCTATCCAACGCAAACTCATCAAAAAGTTGATGATAGCAAAATACGAAACTCTAAAGCGATGCATCGTGCAACGATGAGACCGTACAAGATTGCAGGTAAGATGTATTATCCAACGATCTCTACGGTTGGGCAAAGTTTCAATGGTATCGCCTCTTGGTATGGACCAAATTTTCATGCAAAACTCACTTCAAATGGGGAAACGTACAATATGTACGCAATGACAGCAGCTTCAAAAACCCTGCCAATGAACACCATGGTAGAAGTGTACAATAAGCAAAATGGTAAGTCTGTAGTGGTGCGAATTAATGATCGAGGACCTTTTGTAAGTGGAAGAATTATTGATCTGTCAAATACGGCAGCTCATGCTATTGATATGGTAAAAAAAGGTACGGCAAAAGTTAGAGTAACCGTACTTGGATTTAATGCAAAAATTGCTACAACCAAAGCTCAAAAACAAGAGGTTGCTACTGCTGGAAGATACATGATTCAAGTGGGTGCTTTTAGACGGTATGAAGGTGCTAAAATTACGCAAAAAAAGTTTGAAAGTATTATAACGGGTCAATTGCATGTGATTATTAAAAAAGGATTGCATGAAGGTGAGGCAATCAATCGTGTAAATATATCTGGATTTAGAAGTATTGATGAAGCGATTGATTTTAAAGAACAGCATGATTTAGCTGGCGCTATGATCATAGCTCAATAA
>JAYEFX010000096.1:0-2524 GCA_034658775.1 Campylobacterota bacterium | reverse complement strand
GGCATGGGTACTTTTCCAGCGTTTGTGGCACCAAAACCATTGTTTTGGATCCTCTTTGATTATTGTTTCAATTGCATTGGCTTGAAGCTGTGTGAGTTGTTTGATGTCCTCTTTGCTATCATTGGTTTTAATCGCCTCCAAAGGCTTATAAAACTTTACTTTATACTTATCTGTTTCTTGATTAAAGATGGCTACAGGAATCACCACTGCATCAAATTTGCGTGCTAAAAATGCAGCACCCGAAGTTTGATGTGCATCGTGTCCAAAAAATTGCACCGCTGTGCCCTCAACATGATTGATATTTTGATCAATAATGAGCGACAACACTTTACCCTCTTTGATCGCTTTAGCCAGTTTTCGAACTGCTCCATCTTTATACACAATTGTTGCCCCAACTTTTTCACGACTTTTTGTGATAAAGGTATCAATCTTGGAAAAATTTGATTCACGTGCTACTTGCACCATAGGGGTAACAAAAGCATTTAATCCATAGCCCAACACTTCAAGATTTCCAAAATGCGCTGAAATTAGAATTATCTTTTTCTTTTGTGCTAAAGCATCATCAATAAACTCACGATCCACAAACTCAAATCTATTTTTCATCTGATCTTTTGTCATAAAAGTATTTTCAATTGAAGATTTTACCCATAACGTCATATTGTAAAAACAATATCTAGCTATCTCTTCAACTTGAGTAGTGCTTAATTTATTTTTACCAAAAGCCATTTCAAGATTGATATGAATGATATTTTTGGTCTTTTTTGCAAAAAGGTACACCGTAGAAGAAAATATTTTAAAAAAGAAATTCCTAAAACCTTGGGGCATTAATCGGATAATAAATACAAAACCCAAAAACGCATAATACAACAATGCATCAATCATCTAAACAGATACCTTGTAAAGAAGAAGGTACATCAATCCTTTGTATCAAATCTGAAGCCATATAAACACTTTGATTGGATTTTATTTTTAGTGTAGTATCATCCAAATCATAGGTAAAATTTTGATTGCTTAAATCAACATTCAAACGTAAATTTAAACTCATCATAAAACTTAGCCATTGTACAATCTCAAGAGAAGGCAACAACTCTTTAAAATGCGCAATATCTTTTTTGGATGGAGTAGATTTTTTAGAAAATTTAATTATATGCGCAATGAGTACACGCTGCTCATGAGAAAAACCATAGTTTAAACCATTTAAAATAAAATTAAAAGCATGTTCTGAGTACTTATAAAAGCTCAATGTCACACCAATACTGTGCAGTTTTGTTGCTAACACTAAAGCCGTTTTGTATTGAGCAGGTAAATTATGCAGGGGCAATAAAGCATCAAATATTTTTGCGATATTATTCCCCATCAAAGAAGTGATCTTGCCGTCTAGCTCAAATCTGTCCAATAAGCTGCGAACACTAACATTGAAATTTGCAGGAAATTTATGATTTGATGTACGCAGTAAATCTGCTAAATAAACACCTTCACGTACTCCAACTCCACTTGTAACAACCTCTTTAATCTTAAAATATTCCAAGATGGTATTGAAGATAAAAGCACCCTCTTGTATTGTGTCGTATCGATCTTTTTTCACACCCAATGATTTTAATTTTTTTTCACTTTTAGCATAAATAATCTCATCAAAAAGCTTTTTATACGGTTTGGTTTTGTACGTAAAACCATGCAGTGTATCAAGAGGATAATCACTTTTATCAATAATTAAACGACTCAATGATCGTGAAGTTCCCCCAACGCCTACAAGAGCATGGTGATTAAAGGTTTGAAATTGATTATTAAATGCTCGTAGTTTCTCAAAGATAAACTCTTTTGCACCATCTAAATCATTATGATTAAAGTAGAGTTCTTTGAGCCTTACAGTACCAATATCTAAAGAAAAGTATTGCTGGATCTTACCATCAAAAACAGAACAAAACTCTGTTGAACCACCACCAATATCAATACTCATATAGTCATCAACATGAAGCAAATTTGACGTAGCTACTGCCCCATAATAGGCCTCTTTAGCCCCATCAATGACCTTAATGGAAAGCCCAAGTTCTTTTTGAATTTTATCAATAAATACTTTTTTATTGGGAGCATCACGCAAAGCAGAAGTTGCAACGCAAAGAGTTTTACGTGATTTTAGACTGTGTGCAATTCGTACAAACGATTGTAAAGCACCAAATGTTCTTTGCATAGGAATCTCTTGAAGGTTACCATTGTCATTGTACGAGCCTTCAGAGATCTTAACGCGACTTTTTGTCTCATTGATCAATGCAAAACCATATCGACTGGTCTTTTTTAACACTACCATACGTACAGAATTGGATCCTATATCGATGATGGTAGTAATTTTAGCCATAAGCTTTTAATATTCCTCTTCGAGTTGTTTAAATTTAAACTCTAATTCTGCTCGTGTTTCTTGATTGTCTGAATCAAGGATAATACAATCAACAGGACACACCTCAATACATGAAGGCTCATCATAGTGACCTACACATTCAGTACAACGATCACCATCTATGACATAGAT
>JAYEFX010000095.1:0-2533 GCA_034658775.1 Campylobacterota bacterium | reverse complement strand
TCCCATATTTTCCAATGCATCACTAAGTTCAATCTCTCGTGCAACACTTACACCATCTTTTGTAATCGTAGGAGATCCAAATGATTTTTGTAAAAGTACATTTCGTCCTCGTGGACCCATTGTCACCTTAACTGCATCAGCTAATTTTTCAACACCTTTAAAAAGTTTATTACGCGCACTATCACTAAAAAATATCTCTTTTGCCATTATTTCATTACTCCTAAAATTTCACTTATTTCCATTACTAAATACTCTGCATCATCTAATTCTACTGTTGCTGTTCGTGCATATTGACCGTATACTACCGTATCATCAACTGCAACATGCTCGACATCTGGACCAATTGCCACAACTTGTGCTTGTGTTGGTTTGTCTTTTGAAGCATTATCTGGGATGATGATCCCACTTGCTGTTGTTGTTTCAGGCTCTTGTACTTTTACAAGAACTCTATCACCTAATGGTTTAAAATTCATTTATTATTCCTTATTATATTTATAATTAGTTTTAGCACTCATTTAAATTGAGTGCTAAATTGTATAAAAATTTCTAAATTTTGTCAAGCAGTTTGAGTGTTTTTGACTAAAGTTTATAAAGTTTTATGTCTGTAGAGATATTTAGACAAGATCTTTTGCAATGACTGCGTCAAATCACTTGGAAATTGTTCCAATTGTTTTTCACATTTTTTCGCTAAATCATTTGCAGAATCAACCGCCAAATCCAAAGTCAATAGATTTACAAATGAATTTTTATGCGCATCATTGTTTGTTGTTTTGCCAGCACTCTCTTCCGTAGCTGTTTCATCGATAATATCATCTTGAATTTGAAAAAGTAAGCCAATGTCAATTCCAAAAGCATAAAGTTTATCCTGCATCTCAAGATCAAGTTGAGCAATTATTGCCCCCATCTTCAATGATGCGGCTATAAGTTTAGCTGTTTTGTGTATGTGTAAAAACTTAAGCTGATCCAGCTTAACCGTCTGATTTTCAAAATAACAATCAATAGCTTGACCAATAATCATCCCATCAATTCCACCATCACTAGACAATACACGAATCAATTCAATTTTCACATCCGAACTAAGTGAGGCATTGCTAAGTAGATTAAAACTGTGCGTATTGAGTGCATCTCCTACTAAGATTGCCGTTACTTCATCAAATGTTTTATGTAAGGTTGGGTGACCTCGACGCAAATCAGCATTGTCCATACTTGGAAGATCATCATGTATGAGTGAATAGGTATGAAGAAATTCTACTGCTAAAGCAGGTTTAAGTGCATTGTTTACCAAAAGTGGATTGATCGCTTCAACCACACTTAGCATCAACATAGGTCGAAATCGTTTTCCACCTGCGCTTAACATCTCTTGAAGTGCTTCTTCAAAGATAGGATGAAAAGTTTTGGATGTTGGTAAGTTTTGGTTTAAATAGTTTTCAAACCGTGTAAATAGCTCATGACTCATTTTTGTTTAAACAGATCCATTCCCATATTCATTGCATTCATTTTTTTACTCTCATCGGCTTGTTTGATTACATCATTCATAGCAGAGATAAGCAAAATCTGAAGAGAATCCTTATCATCAAGAAGAGAATCATCAATTTGCAAATCAATCACTTCAGAGTTTCCATTGATTGAAAGCTCAACCATACCGCCACCTGATTTTGATGTAAAAACATTGTTTGCACCATCTTCTTTAACTTTTTGAGCCATATCTTGGACTTGAGACATCATATCGTTAAGATTCACTTTGCTTAAATCCATACCATCAAACATAATTTCCACCTTCTAGTTGGTTTAATACTTCACTTATATTGTTATCATCATCTACAAGTACTACTGTTGGTTCGTAGTTTTCTAATTCATCTGTATGGTACGTACCGTAAGCAATAATTATAATCTTATCACCCACTTCCACTTTTCGTGCAGCAGCACCATTGAGGCAGATATCTTTACTTCCAGCTTCACCTTTGATAATATAAGTTGCGAAACGTTCACCATTGTTTATATTTACAATCTCTACTTTTTGTCCCACACGAAGTTTTGAAGCATCCAATAAATCTTGGTCTACCGTAATAGAACCAATATAATTTAGATTAGCATCCGTTACGGTTGCTCGATGAATTTTACTGTACAGCATATCAATTGTCATTGTTTTCCTTAGCTTAATGCTTGTGCTTCACCCCAAAATTGTTCTGGAATGATGTATTCAGACACAGGGTTTCCACCAATAATGTGTTCATCTATAATTCTATCAATTTTTTCCTTAGTTAACTGAACATACATATGATGCCCTGGCTCAATTAACATAACAGGACCCATTTGACATCTACCTAAACAGCTGGTTCGAATTGGTTGAACAGGACCCATTAATCCTTTTTGCATCATAGAACTTGCCATATGATTAAACAGATCCTGAGTCTCAGCACTCACACAGCTTGGCTTTGGCATATTTGGTGGTGAACTTTGTTCACACTTAAAGATATAAAACGTTGGTTGGGGTAATGCAGGCATTTCCATAATTAATTTCCTTTGGTCATCT
>JAYEFX010000094.1:0-2533 GCA_034658775.1 Campylobacterota bacterium | reverse complement strand
TGCTTGAGTAAGTGTAGTATTCTTTTGGATATACTCTTTTTGTCTTAATTCATATCCAAGAAGAAGATCTTTTAACTTCTCTATCTCCTCTTTATTTAAGCTCAATTCTTCAATTTTTGTAGCTATACGGTTTTTTTGGGCTTCAATTTCCGTATCCAATAAAACAATTTTATTCTTTTTATCTTCTAAAATTGTGGTCATCTTTACAATTTGTTCAGCAGAGAGTTGCAGATCTTTTAGATTGATATCCAAAGCGCTCGTAAGCTTTTTATTTTTTTGGTTAAGCTCATCTATGGACTGATTGTTGTTTTCTATAAGCGCACGTGAGGATTCAAGATTGTTACTTGTCTGCTCTAAGTTTTTTGCCATTGCATCTTTACTTTCCTGCAATTGCTCTATATCTTTATCTTTTTGCATAATAGTATTGCTTGAGCGTTGAAGTTGTGCAACATTTTGCAACAGTTCCCTATTGAGTTTTTCATTAGCTTTTTTAATTTTTGCAAGTTTTTCTTTGTTTTTTTCCATTATATTTCGAGCTTTTGCAATCTCGAAAGACAGATGCAAACTCTCCTGCTGAGAAATTTTTAATTTTTCCTGAATACTGTTCAGCGCTTTTTTCTTTTTATCCAACGCTTCATCACTCATATTAAGTGCTTCTTTCTCTTTGGCTAAATCCATACGCATCTGATCTAAGTTGCTTTGTGAATACACATACTTTACTACAATCGCACCCACTAATAAGATAAATACAAACAGTAACCCTGCCATTAAGTCCGCATAGGATATCCAAAAATTCTGTTCGCTATTGGAGTCTTTTTTTTCAAACATCGTTTTACTTCAAATCATCTTTAAGCTCAACTACTTGAGAGATTACTTCAGCAGTTTGTGCATCTATCATCTCTAAAGAGGTTTTGAGTTTTTGAGTAAAGCGTTCATCAAAATCATTTAAATGCTGATTAAAACTCCATCCAATTCGATCCGTATCACTTTTCATCGTTTCTATATTTTTAATGATACTGGCATAAATACTTTCTAAGTTTTGTGCCGATATATTGTTTAAAGAGTCATTTAAGATTACAATATTATCGTTAAGTATTTTTGTTCCTGCTGCAATATTATTTTCTTTAACTTGCAAATGTTGCAACATCACGTTCATCTCTTTGGTCACTTCGGAAATCATCGGTACCAAAGAGTGCATATCTTGCGTAATTTTTGCATAAGCTTGATTTGACAACTCTTGCTCTTTGGCTCGTTTGTCCCTAAATGCATTTGACTCTTCCAGAGCATGTTGCTCTTTATCAATAATCGAGTTAAACACTTCTAGTCGTTGCGCTAAGGTGCTGTTCATGTTTTCTACGAGTTGGGCCGAACCAATATTATTAAACACCGAATTGAGTTTTTCGTAATTTTCTATACTTTTTTGAAAATGTATCTTTTCAATATCTATTTTATTCCAAAAAAATGTTTTACAATTTTCTTTGATGATTAAAATATCGTGTTCAAATCGACTCATCCCAATTTTTTCATAAAAAATCCACCAAATGGATAAAAATATTCCGTAAATAGAAACATAAAATGCCGTTCCCACTCCTCCTAAAAGAAGAGCTATCTCTTTTTCAAGAACATCCGCCGTTTGGGAAGAAAAATCAGGCATACTTAAGGCAATCGAGATAAATGTACCCAATATTCCTAGAGTGGGGAACATTCCTGCTGCTACGGATGAAAAGTTTGTATTACGTAAAGGGGCAGTGAACTCTTGCAAGAAATCCTCTACTGAAGCATTAGCTTTGGTTAGATGCTCAATGGTAAGAGAATTTTTATTAATGTAATTTTTAAGTTGGTCTTTTAAGCTGGCGTATTGTTTTCTAAATTTACACGATGCAAAATAAGCATTGTGCCCTACAAAAAATAGGTAAACCACATAGATCATTCCAATAAGAATAACACTGTGCACTTCCATTTTAAAAGGGATGATACCAAAATAGGCACCAATCACCAAAACATAAATAAAAGTAGGTACCAATAATAAATTAATGATACGTGCAGAGCAATTACCACTGGTGTCAAAATTTGTATTAAGTTCTATAAAATCCTGTTCGTTTACCATCGCTTATATCCTAATAATTAAAAAATTTTTATCCTCTACATTGTATCATATTTTATTTTTGTTAAACCTATACGTAAAGATTGTTTTGTGATTATTTGATTCAACATCAATCTCTACAGTGTTTTTCGTGCATATTTCATGAATAATATTAAGTCCTAACCCAAATCCACCACGCGCCTCATCTTCACGATAAAAACGCTCAAATAATTTATCGCAGTGTTGAATATTTTCACCATGGTTTAAAAACTGTAAGACAATACCCTGAGTGCTCTTTTTAAGTTCAATCTGAATTGTTGTATTTTCATAACTGTATTTAATCGCATTGGATAAAGAGTTGTCACAAATTCTCTGCAGTTGTGTTTCATTAAATTCAACATCTATGTTGGGCTCAATGCAAACATCCATTTGCAGATTATTCCCCACAGC
>JAYEFX010000093.1:0-12585 GCA_034658775.1 Campylobacterota bacterium | reverse complement strand
AAAAATGGATAAGTTTTTTAAACAAACCAGTGCCAATGAGCATGTCTACTACCCTGAAAAGAAAAAATCATACAGCGTAGCGGGTGGAGCTCCAAAAACTGCATCGGGTAAAGTTGAATGTGTTATTGCTTCTTTTGCTAAAAAAGGGATTGATCCAATGCCTGTATGGAAAGATGAATATAAGTTTTCCGTACCTGCTGGTAAATTTAGACTTCTCACAGGTCGTCATGCACAATTTACACAAAGTGGAACAGCGAACAATTCAATGCTACGGGACCTTATGCCAGAAAATTTTATCTGGATCAACAAAAGAGTCGCTAAAGAAAAAGGGATTAAATTTGCAGATATGATAGAGGTGAGTTCAAACGCCGGAAAAACTCAACTCAAAGCATACCCAACAGAAAAAATAGCTCCAAACCAAGTATTTTTTATTCATGGATTTGGAGAAGAGAGTGAAGCACTTACCTGGGCATACAAAAATGGTGGAAATGACAATGCTGTTATTGAAGATCATATGGAACCTGTTTACGGTGCAGCAGCAATGCACGAAACCAATGTTGAAATAAGAAAGGTGTAATTATGGCTAGATATGGAATGGCACTTGATTACAAAAATTGTATCAATTGTAAAGCATGTGAAACAGCATGTAAAGAAGAAAATGGAATCCTTTTAGGTGCAGATAAGCACAGAATCTGGGTAGGAACAGGAGAGATAAAAGGGGAATACCCTTTATTAGATATCGTATCCAATACATTTTATCCAAGTCAATGTCAACATTGTGATGACGCTCCTTGTCAAGATGTATGCCCTACTAAGGCAACCTACACAGATGAAAATGGTATAGTAAGAGTTGATGTAGAGAAATGTATCTTGTGTACGTATTGTATCAATGCATGTCCTTATGATGCTCGTTATGTTGAAGATCGAACCATGACGGTTGATAAGTGTAACTTCTGTACAGATACCAGGCTATCTAATGGAGAGACAACGACAGCTTGTCAAAATACTTGTCCTACAAAAGTACGAACTTTTGGGGATCTGGATGATTACGATAGTGAAATCAGTGAATTGTTACGAACAAGAGAGCATTTTTCATTAAAAACGCATCTGGGTACCAATCCAAAATTATTTTACCTAACATAAGGAGTTGATGATGAAAATAGGTTTTATTAATATTCCTTTTAAGGAAGATTTTTCAATTAAGTCAATATTAGGGTTTGAAAAAACTTTTGTAAATTTATTATTGGCTTCAGCTGTTTTAGGTTTATTGGCTGTGTTTTTTTATGGTATTTTTACCTTTTTAGTACATGGACATCATGCGTATAATGTAACTCGAGAGCACCCATGGGGGCTTTTACTTGCAGTGTATATTTTCTTTGTTGTTAGCTCAACGGGGCTGTGTATTGTAGGTTCATTAGGTGATGTATTTGGGTTCAAAGACTATATGCTGGTTTCAAAACGAGCCATTTTTGGTTCTATTGTGACCATACTTGCAGGGTTTGCCGTAATTCTTTTTGAGATTGGACACCCTGTAACCATGGTTATTTATAATGTCTTAAGCCCAGGATTACTCTCTGCTATTTGGTGGATGGGAACCTTATATGGACTTTATCTTACGTTTATGATTATTGAGTTTTATTTCTTGATCAATAATGATATGAGAAAAGCTAAGATTTTTGGACTTACAGGTCTTTTAGTTGGACTTGCAGCGCACTCAAATCTAGGGAGCGTATTTGGATTTTTAAATACTCGAGGTATCTCACAAGGGGTATTCTATCCTACATACTTTATTTTAACAGCATTTATTACAGGGATTTTCTTGACATTTATTATTTTAGGATTCAGATACAAATTGGATTTCCCCGCTGAAGTTAAAAAAATGTTTGAAGGCCTTGCAAAAATTCAAGGATTATTAATCGCAATTTTGATTTTCTTTGTTACGTGGAAATTCTTAACGGATATCTATGGTGGAGTTCCGGGTAAAGCAGATACGGCACTTCATATCTTAAACAGTTTACCATTTCAAGTTGAAGTTGTATTGGTCATGATTGTTCCTATGCTGGTTATACTCAAAGACTTTGGAAAGAGTCCGGTATTATTCTTTTGGACATCAATGATTGGTATGATTGGTATCTTCTTTATGCGATACAATCTTGTACACGATACGCAATTAAAACCCCTAATGATGTTAAAAAAACGTGAGTATCAATTAGAACCCACGTGGATAGATTATTTTCCTTCATCTACAGAGATGTTTATTTGTCTTGGAGGGCTAGGTCTTTGTATACTTATGTATTATGTAGGAACCAAAGCATTTAATCTAGACGAAGAGCACTCTGCACATTAATTCCACAATTATTGTGTACAATTAAAAAATGAAAAAGCCTTGAATAATCTTTCAAGGGCTTTTTTGATAATATTACAAAAATATAAAAGGTGATATCATGTTAAACAACAAATTTATTACAGTATCGTTGCTTTCAACACTACTAAGTACAGTAGTGTTTGCTATGTCAACACCTCTTCCTAAAAATGGCTACACGATGGAAGAGATCTACAACAAAATGTGTATTGAGTGTCACAGTGCAGATGGTTCTGGAAATACAGAAAAGTTAACGCCCACGATGAGAGATCTCTCTTTAGTTGAGATTGAAGAAGCACTTAAAGAAGTGGAAAATGAAAATGGTCACATCATCATGGAACACAATCGTGAAAAAATAAACGAGATGGGGATGGAATACGGAGCAAAAGATATGTCTGAATATATGTACAATCGATTTAATCCCACTAAAGAGGTTGCTGCGGAAGGTAGTCAATGAAAAAAGAATTAACCATCATTCTTGGTATTTTTCTTTTTTTAGCCGTTGGAATGCATTTTAAAGAGTGGTTAGGATATCCAATAGAGCACATCAAAGCCTTACCCTCTGCAGGTGCTTATGGCATAGGAGCATGGCATCCTGTCGTGTTTACTTTACTTACATACATCATCATAGCAATCCCAAGAGGGATTGCTAAACTTTTCAAAAAGAAATAATTCTATACCATTCAATAATGCACAAAGATTAAACTTTGTGCATTAAATTGGATCATTGATCTCAATACTGCAAACACCTTTTTTATCACAATCAATATTTGCATCAGCAAAAAATACTTTATCTAAGTTTTTTCCTGTTTCTTGAATCAAAGTCATCGCTTCAGTTGATCGCGCTCCACTAGAACAGATAAATATAACTTTTTTTCCATCATTAAGTATTTTATTTACTTCCTCAATAAACTCTTTGGGTTTCAATTGTTCAAGTGCAATATTCACTGCCCCTTTAATGGTTCCTTCTTGAAAATCTTCTGCATCACGGACATCAACAAGAACCATGTTTGGTATTTTATTATCCACGACATCTAAAAAGAACGGTCCATATACCATGCCCGCATTGTCTTCTTGTTCTATTACCAATTGTACTGCATTAACAACAATGTACTCTTTTGATTTTTGTGTTTTTTTCACTTTTTTTATATTGCTTTGAATCTCAAAACCTTTTTTCTGCCACTGCGGAATACCTGCTGCATAAACCAATACTTTTGAGTATCCTAAATCAATCAAGGCACTAGCAACTTTATGGCTTTTTGCACATTTATATCCACCACAATACGTAATAATCTTAGTTTTTTTATCTTTTGGTAAAATACTTAAGTAGTCATTAAATTTAGTATCCGGAATATTTACAGCATTAGGCAGATGTGCTTTTTTGTATACCTTTGCAGGTCGTGCATCGATAATAAAGGCATTGTTCTTTTTAACCGCCGATTTAACAATTGCTAAATCAACCTCGATGTAGTTCCCCTGCTTTTTCCATTGGGGCATCCCCTCTTGATACACTTTTACATTAGTGAACCCTTTTTCTTGTAATAAATTAGCAACGATAGGACTTTTTGCACATTTCCATCCTCCACAATATACAACTACCTCTTTATTTTTATCCATATTTGAAAATTGTGAATAATATTCTTTAAATTTTGTATCAGGAAGATTGTATGACGCAGGAACATGCCCACCAACATACTTCTTTTGGGGTCGTGCATCAATCAATATAAATTTTGCATTAACCCGTGTTGCTTTCCCTAATTTTGATTTAATGTACGCGGTATCTACCACCGCTAAATCACCTTTTTGTATCAACGATTTAACTTTTTTACTTGCCTTGCTTTGCCAATCATTGCTCGAACTTGCTAATCCAACAGTCATAAACATCGATAACATCAATGATATTATCCAAACCCATCTATCTTTCATTGTCTATCCTTTCCTCTTTTTATATTAGTTAAACTAATATAAGTTTACTCCTGATTCAGTTAATACTTTCTTAATAAAAATGAATTTAGATTCATTTTTAGCAAGAGCTTCTATTGTCTTTGTGATAAAAAGATATCTCCAAAAGAAAAGATTCATCAATTCGTACAGAGTTATTTAAAATTTACTCAAACACATCCCGAGATGATTGACTATTTCTTCAGAGTATATCTGTCAAATTTTGATATATTCTGCGAGGATGCCAATTTCAGTTTCTCCATGGCAAAAGATTTTGTAGATCAAATTGAGAGACTTTTACATGAAGGGATACATAAAGGTGATTTTAAGAAAAAGGATTTTCATGTCTCTTTTGCTACCATAAGAGCGATGACTTTTTTAAATGGGGAAAATGTTTTAAATGAAGATTTAGATTCCTACACAACAATTATTTCAGAAATCATCTACAATTCATTAAAGTAATAATTGCTGCATAAAAAAAGGGGAGCAAGACAAAGCTTGCTCCCCTTTTTAAATAGTATCTATTTTAACTTACGCAATTGCAGCTTTTGCTTTTACAACCAATGATGCAAATGCTTCTGCATCGTTCATCGCCATATCTGCTAAGATTTTTCTGTCTAATTCAATATTAGCCAATTTCATACCATTCATAAATCGTGAATAGTTGATATCATTTAATCTACACGCTGCATTGATTCTTACAATCCAAAGTTTTCTAATGTCTCTTTTTTTCGCTCTTCTATCTCTGTAAGCATATACAAGTGCATGCTCTAATGCCTCTTTAGCTTTTCTGAAATGTTTTCTTCGACCACTGTATTGACCTCTTACGGCCTTAAGAACTTTTTTGTGTCTAGCTCTTCTTATCGTACCTGTTTTTACTCTAGGCATATTTTCCCTTTACCTTATTAAACAACTTTTCGTTGTAGGTGTCAGCAGCATACTACTGAACTTGTCCGCATTGCGGAGTGACTATGTAATCAAAAAAAGTTTGAATTACGCTTTATTTAACATTCTTTTTACTCGTGTTGCATCTACATCGGCAACAGTTTGTGGACCTCTAAGCTTTCTTTTTCGCTCTTGAGTTTTTTTAGTAAGAATATGGCTTCGAAAAGCACTTCCTCTTTTGATAGAACCATTTTTCTTCACTTTAAATCTCTTTAAAGCTCCACTATTAGACTTCATCTTTGGCATAGTAAGAATCTCCTTTCATAAGTTTATCTCTCCATACTATAATTAATATAGAGAAAAAAGTTTGGGATTATAGCTTAATTGAGTTTAAGTTTAGATTAAAATTATTTAAGCAAAATCTTATTGAATTATTAATTGTATATGTTTGGTAATTATTCAATTAAATTTGGTTATAAATCTATCTTAAAGATAGCTATTCAAGAGGCTGTAAGCTAAATTTAAATAAAATTTATAAAATTATTCAAAAGGGATTACCCATGCCACATAAATCAAAACTTTTATCTGCATTGTTTGCAAGTGCATTATTAGCAGGTTCAGTGTTTGGAGCTGAAAAAGACACCGACATGAAAAAAGTTGTTTCAGAGGTTGAATACAACGCCCAAACTAAAGATCAGAAATTAAAATTAGCTCAACAAGAGTTAGCCCGTGCTAAAGAAGCGGAAATGACCATTACAACACAAGATACTCTTGAAGGTACCATCTCAAGTTTAGCAATGCAGATGATGCAAAATAAAAAAATCAATACCAGTAAATCTTTTATTGTCACCTCATTTGTCCGGCTTGACAATCTTAAAAAAACAACTGAGTTTGGTCGAATTTTAAGTGAAAGCATGCTTAATGAGCTTTCCATTAGAGGGTTTAACATCACTGAGTTTAGAGGGCAACTGTCTGTTTCAGTCAACAACAACGGTGAATACTTTATCACAAGAGACCCAACAAAACTTAAGAATGCTATTCAAAATACCTATGTAGTTGTAGGAACGTATTCACGACAATACAAACGAATCATGGTAAATGCAAGAGTAATTGACAACATGACAGGTCAGGTTATCTCTTCTGCTCGTGCATCTTATGCGCATGGTCTAAGAGATGATTGTGCTATCTTCAAGGATTGTGCAGCACCACGAACCATTAAAATTATCGAAGAAAAATAAGCTATACACTAAAAGATGAAAAGAGTTCAGTACCTAGCCTTTCTTATATCTGTTTTCATCTTTACAGGGTGTGGCACACCTCAAAAGTATTTTAATCAATACATCAATAACTCGGTTGACTTTTCGGACATCACCAGCAACTTAATAACGCAGTTGGATCAACCTTTACAACAGTATGTTATCCCTTCAGATATGCCTGTATTGGTTTCTGATTTTGTCAATTTAGACACACTTGCAAACAATTCAAAACTTGGATTTTTATTGGCTGATCTAGTTAAAAATGATCTAATAACGAAATATCGCATAGCTGTTCGAGAGATAAAGCTTTCCCGTGATTTTATGTTAGGAAAATCTGGATTTAAGATGCTGTCAAATAAAGTAGGATTGGTTCATGCCAATGTTGCAGATGCAGCATATGCACTCATTGGTACGTATACGTTTACTGCAGAGCAAATTATTATTTCATTAAAGATTATTGATGTGCGTACGGGCTTGCTTGTTGGGTCATCCAATACCACGCATGTCATCACTGCTGAAATCATGGAGTTGGATTCAACACAAAACGCGCACAATATTTACGCCCCTACTGTTTTATAATCTTTTCAATCAAAAATTGAATCTTTGTATTTCCTCTAAACTCATTCTCCCCAATACTTACAATTAAATCCAAAACATCACTGGGCTCAATTTGTTGCGTATTGTTAAACTTTATTGCTTCAAAAGATTGATGTTCACTTTGAATAAATATCTTTAGATGCTCTTTATTTTTTCCCATAAAGGCACAGTTTTGTGCCTTGATATTGCTAATCGTAAATTTTGGTTTTGCATTACCCAAACCATAAGGTTCATATTTATACAACACATTCGTAAAGCCAAAATCAACACTTTTAAGATCCAGTTCTCCTAAAATATGAGAATTGCATAAATCGGTTTTCTTCTCAAGCTTAACGCCATTTATTTTTTCTTTAAATAAATTTAACTTCTCTTTTTCTAAAGATAATCCAGCAGCACCTCTATGTCCTCCAAATCCAAGCACACAATCACTCACAGCATCAATCAGTTCATACAAATGAATATCGTTTTCACCCGATCGAGCACTCCCTTTTAACTGATTGCCATTGGCACAAAAAACAAAGGCTGGCTTTGCAAAATGATCCACTAATCTAGAAGCAACAATGCCAATAACACCTTCATGCCATTGGTCACTGTACACCACAATAATATCATCATTGGTAGATACTTGAGATATCGCTTCTTGACTCATCTTTTCTTGCAACTCTTTTCGTTGCATATTAAGCCCCGTAAGATATTCAAATCCATCTTGTGCTGCATTGATATTTTTAGATAATAAAAACTCTACGGATATACTAGCATCCTCCAATCTTCCCGCACTATTAAGACGCGGAGCGATAAAAAATCCAATATCATCCGAGATGTATTTTGATTTTTGCATCATCTGTTTAATTACCATAAAGGAAGGTCTATCGGACTTTAATATCCAATTCATCCCATGTTTTACCATGGTATGGTTTAATGAGATCATGGGCATGATATCTGCAACTATGGCTAAAGAAAGCAGATCTAAAAATTGACTCATATTGATTTGTGCATTGATCTGTTTTTTAATTGCAGCACACAAATACCAAGCAACTTGCGCACCACAAATCTCTTTAAAAGGAAAATTACAATCATTTCGCTTAGGATTAACAACCGCATACGCTACAGGCAAAGATGAAGGAACCGTATGATGATCAGTAATAATCAGATCCAAACCTTTTTTCGTGCACAACAATGCAGCATCATGCGCACTGATGCCATTATCTACAGTGATTACCAATCCACTATCAATCATCTCAATAATTTTTTTAGACAGTCCATAGCCATGCTTAAAACGATTGGGGATAATATAATCAACCTCATATTCTAATTGTGAGAAAAAGTCCACCATAATAGACGTAGAGACGATACCATCAACATCATAATCTCCAACAATGGTGATACTTTCACCAATTTGCATCGCTTGGGCTATCCGTTTTGCAGCTTTTGTGCAATCTTTTAGCATATCTGGAGCGGGTAATGTTGCTAAAGAGGGATAATCTTGCCCTTTATGGCGTAAGGATAAAATTTCTTCAAGCAGGTGTTGGTTAATCTTTGGCTGAGATGTCATACAGGAGGGTTAAGCCTTACTAGCTTTTTAAAGCCAGTGCTTGCTTAACAAATTCTAAAATAATTGGATTTGGTGTTTGAAGATGGGACGTAAATTCAGGATGAAATTGCACTCCAACAAACCAAGGATGATCTTCAATTTCAACTGTTTCTATCAATCCATTTGATTGCCCACTGATAATCATACCCGCTTCTTCGAGTTGTTGTTTATATTTTGGGTTGGCTTCATATCTGTGTCGATGTCGTTCGTAATACACTTTTTCAGGACCGTATGCAGCTTTAAGTTTACTTCCATCTTTTGGTTCAAAAGGATATTCCCCCAATCTCATCGTTCCACCCATTGGTGATTCGTGCGTTCGAAGTTGAGTATCTCCACTTTGATCAATAAATTCATCAATTAAATAAATTAATGGATTAGCCGTATCGGCATCAAACTCCACAGAATTTGCATCTTTGAGTCCCAATACATTTCGTGCATATTCGATCATTGCAAGTTGCATCCCTAAACAAATACCTAAATAAGGTATTTTATTTTCCCGTGCATATTTAATCGCTTCTAGTTTACCCTCAACTCCACGAATACCAAAACCACCAGCAACCAAGACACAATCTGAATTTTTAATAACGTCACAGGCATTGCTCTTCTGTATTTTTTCAGAATCACACCAATTAATGTTAATTTTTGTATTAAGATGCGCTCCTGCATGGGTTAAAGATTCAATTAACGATTTATACGACTCTTTTAACTCCAAATATTTTCCCACAAAAGCGATGTTTATTTCATCTTTTGGTGCAACAATATGTTTCACTAAATTATCCCAATCATCCATATCTGGTGTGATTTGTTCAATTTGAAAATGCCGTGCAATGGGTGTTAAGATATCTTCTTTTAGAAAGTTCATTGGTACTTGATAGATTGTTGCAGCATCCCCCGCTTCAATAACAGAATCTTCATCAACATCACAACTCATCGCAAGTTTATTTTTCAGTTCTTTGGGTAGCTTTCTCTCCGTTCGACACACTAAAATATCCGGACTAATACCAATTCTTCGTAATTCTTGAACCGAATGCTGTGTTGGTTTTGTTTTAAGTTCCCCCGCAGCTGAGATATACGGAATAAGTGTCACATGAATATTCATCACCGATGTTCGTTTAAGCTCATGACGAATCTCTCGAAGAGATTCCATAAATGGTAACCCTTCTATGTCCCCAACCGTTCCACCAAGCTCAATAATTAAAAAATCTTTACCCTCACCTGCAGCAAAAATTCGATCTTTGATCTCATCCACAACATGAGGAACAACTTGAATTGTTTTTCCAAGATATCCCCCTTCACGCTCACGCTTTAAGACAGACTGATATACTTGTCCTGTTGTAAAGTTATTTCCTTTTCCCAAAGTAGCATCGATAAATCGTTCATAATGCCCTAGATCCAAGTCCGTTTCAGCACCATCAGCTGTGACAAATACTTCTCCATGCTCTAAAGGACTCATCGTTCCTGGATCAACATTTAAGTAAGGGTCAATTTTTAACATACTTACATTGTATCCTGATTGTTTTAACAATGCTGCAATTGATGCAGAAGTGATCCCTTTTCCTAGTGAGCTTAAAACCCCACCTGTTACAAAAATGTATTTTGTCATATTTATTTTCCCTATATGTGTTGATGATTGTTTGTTTATAATTCGTGATTATATCTAAATCCATGTTAAATTGGCATAAAAAAAGGGGCTACCTTTGTAGCCCCTTTGTATATTATAAATAGAGTTATTTATTTAGTTTATCTGCTCGAGGATAGATAAATACTGCTTTTCGTAAAACAGAGATTTTTTCAGGATCATCTACAGAATACGCTCTTAATGTAATCGTAATTGGTGTATCTTTGGTTAGATCATCAGCCAATCGTTCGGTTGTACTTAATACTACCACTTTTTTAGCCAATTTTCCACGACTCAATTTTAGCTGGGTAAATCTTTCAATTTTTATTTTATTGGCATATTCACCTAAAATCTCTAATTTATACGTATGGGTCTTTTTTTGTGTGTTTTGGAACAACAATAAGAAGTTATTTGATACCTTATTCCCCTCTTTAATTTTATACAATTGCGTTGTTTTATTTACATTTAACAACATGTATTCTTTTTTTCCACCCATAACAAAAAGCATCCCAACAATGAAAAGTAAGGCAACGGCATACATAATTGTTTTACCTCTGATCAGTTTTGTCTTCTTACCCTCAACCACTTCAGAAGTACTGGCCCATTGCACCAATGAAGGCTTACCAAGTTTACCCATAACCGTTGTACACGCATCAACACACTCTAGACAGTTAATGCATTCCAGTTGCATCCCTTTTCGAATATCAATATGCGTAGGACAAACCGTCACACATGATTCACACGTTGTACACTCACTTTGTTCATCACTGAAATCTTTTGCTTTGAAGATAACTTTATCTTTATTCTCATCATAAATATGTCCACCACGTTTTTCGCTGTAGATTGCTTGATAGGTATCATCATCGTACAATACCGATTGAACTCGAGAATAAGGACAGATATAAACACAGAAATCTTCTTGTAAAAACACTACATCATAAACTAAAAATGCAGCTACTCCAAGTAAGAATCCAAGCAGTATCGTATGCTCCATTGGATCTTGCATATACACAAAGAAATCCTCAGGAGGAACAAAAAACCACATAAAATCTGCGGCAGCTAAAAGAGACAATCCAAACCAAATAAGAATAGCAATCACTCTTTTAAAAGCATTTTTTGGATCAGACCAGTCTGGCTCTTTTTGCTTATTTTTAATTCGTCGTAAACCTAACAGTTTTGTTTCAATAAGGTCTCGATAAATTACTCTAAAAACGGTTTGAGGACAAGCCCATCCACACCATGCACGTCCACCAATAGCAGTCACCGCAAAGATCCCTAAAAAAAGAATCATCAATAGAAATGGCATCATGTACATCTCTTGCATATCAAATGCCACACCCATGAGTTGCAACTGTTTTTTATCAAATGAAAGTAAGAAGATATGATAGTCATTAATCTTAATCCATGGAACAACAAGTGCAACAAGTGTTGCAAATGCATACGCCCAATACCGCTGAATCCTAAATGAGGTCACTTTTTTCAATGCTTCTGCCATTTTTTATCCTTTATTGATTTAACATTATGTATCATTTATGACATTATAGATAATTTTAGCTTATAACAAACATAAATAAAACTACTTATTAAGTTTTGATCTCTTTTTTGCCCATATTTTTTGTTAATGAGAGGTCATTTTTTTTAGATTTTCCAAAGTCTACCATAATCATACCTATAAATTTTTTCTTGTCGTAAAACTCTATGCGGTAAATTTTTCCTTTTTTATCAACAGAAAATCGTTTTGCTATCTCTTTTTTTGCAATCGTTACGCCTGCTTCACTTTTAAGTTTTTTATTTACATAGCCTATGACATTTGTTCGCACTGCCTTATTTGGATAAATATAAAAATCATTTTGAGCATTAATAATCGATCCAAATGGAACTTCAAAATCTTCACCATCTATTTTGAGTTTTACCCCAAATTCAGAAGCTACCATATCTAAAAAATCTGGTTTTATTCGTGCAAGTTTTTTATTTCCATAGTGAATTGTATAGGTCTTTTTATTTTTTATCACCGTTAACAAAGGGCTGCTTGGAGTATATTCAAGGGAACCATCTTTTTTAACCGGAAAATAGCGTACAACATTTCGTATTTGACTTAGTGGTAATTTGATTTTATCATCATAGAAGGTGATATAGATATCATTATCAATAATATTTTGAATACTTTTAGGACTCATTTCAAAAGGTCGTTCAAACTCTATACCCATGATATTCATATGCTCTTCAAGAGCTAAAAGTTTATAATAAACTCTATCTTTTACCGCTAAGCTTTTACTTGTCTCATGCCCAAAAGCTGATTTTCCATTGGTGATTGCATAATACGTTAATGTCTTAG
>JAYEFX010000092.1:0-2550 GCA_034658775.1 Campylobacterota bacterium | reverse complement strand
GGAATATCTGGGTTTGATATTGGTTTTTGCATCGTATGCATTTGTAGAGTCGTTGTATTTTGCATATTTTCTTTTTGTGATTGATCATCTCTTATTTTCAATGGCCATTGCACTTAAAACTTATTTCCAAAAGATTGCCAATCCAAAAGATATTGCAAGTGCGAGTGCCGTGAGTTTCACAATCAATCATATCGCAGCGGTATTTTTACCTGCGCTTTTAGGTTTGGTGTGGTTGTATTCACACTCTTTGGTGTTTGTGATTGGGGCTTTTATTGCATTGCTGTCTTTTGGTTTATCTTTTTTAATTCCCTATGCTCCAGTACGAGGGTATGAGACAACGTTAGTGACAAAACAAGGAGTAAAGGTATGATTTTTTTTCGTGCAACACAAAATATCAACATCAAAGTTACGGACAACTCTTTGGTCAAATATTTCAAGATGCAAAAACCATCAGATCTGGATAACGATACTATTTATTGTACCGTGTATGATGATTTTCTTGCCATAAAAAAAATATTTTCGGGCATTGGAAAAAAATATGAAGCAAAAATAATTTCTGAAAAGAAAATGAAATCATTAAAAAATTTTCCTAAACCTATTGGTATTGTAAACAATAATGAGCACTTTTTTAGAACCAAACAAGATCAGCATGTGGATTGTTATTTGGATCAACAATTTGTGGATATCCATACGCAAATTCATACGCAAAAAAAAGAGATTACACTTGCTGTTATTGGAAGTATGAGCAACACGATTGGGCAAATGGTGTGTGCATTGAGTGCCTTACGCATTTTGCATAAAACCTTACAAAAGAGATTTAAAATGGTGAAAATTGATCTGTATTTTAATGCTTCGCAAAATCAATACTATTCGCGAGATAAAGAGATCTTTAAGCATGCACCGTTTATTAATAAAATTGTACCCTTGTCCATCACTGCTAAAAAATTGTGTGAATATGATTTTTACAGCGATATGGGCTCTTTTAATGAAACAACGTATGGTGAGCAATTTAATTTTATTGATGCGTATTTATATAAATTTGGAATTGATCCTAAAACAGTCAACTCCAACGATAAACATAATGAGATATATCTTGGAGATTATACGCCAAAAGAGGCACTTCAAAAAGAACTTGATCGTGCTCAATCCAAAGGTAAATTGTTGCTGTTTCATCCTTACAGTGCAGCACTGCAAAGAAGCATTCCAAGTGATATAGCACGCAAGATGCTGCAAAAAATAATCTTAAAACAAAAAGACACTGTAGTCTTAAGTATGTTGGATATTGAAAAAATTGAAGATGATAATTATGTAAATCTTTCAAAATTATCAAAAAGTTTTTCTGATTATGCGTATATTGTATCGCAAATGGATGCTATTATAACTGCCGATACAGCTACATACCATATTGCTGATGCTTATGCTATTCCTACTGTAGCAATCTTTACCAATGTAGAACCTGCGAAACGTATTGAGTATTATACGCAAACCAAAGCGGTGCAAGTTGCGGATACGGCAAAGAGTTTTAGCCGATTTATACATGACAATGATACCCTTACTTTGTTTCAATATGAGGGGTGGAAAAAGTTAAAAGTTAAGTCATTGTTAACTATGTTGAATTTGCAATAGTATAATTTAACGACATTTTAGATATAATCGCAAATAATTATAAAAATTAAACACATAAGGGTTAAAAAATGAATTTTGTTTCAATTATAATGGGCAGTAAATCAGACTATGAAGTGATGAAAAATTGTGCAACAACACTGGAAAAGTTTGGAGTAAAGTATGAATTGATTATCTCTTCAGCACATCGTTCTCCAGCTCGAACGAAAGAGTATATTGTTACGGCTGAAGATAAAGGGGCTCAAGTATTTATTGCTGCTGCTGGTATGGCAGCGCATCTTGCTGGTGCAGTTGCTGCAACGACTACAAAACCAGTTATTGGAGTACCAATGAAAGGTGGTGCAATGGATGGTATGGATGCAATGCTTTCTACGGTTCAAATGCCTTCAGGTATGCCAGTAGCTACTGTAGCACTTGGAAAAGCAGGAGCAATCAATGCTGCTTATTTAGCGATACAAATATTAGCAACAAACGACAAAGAGTTAGCGGTTAAATTAAAAGAAGACAGAGTTGTTAAAGAAAAAGCTGTTGGGAGTGATTCTAAAGAGGTTGAGGTAATTATCTAATATGGTAACTTTTAGCCAACTGTTGTTAAAACTGCAGCAGTTTTGGGCCGAACAAGGGTGCAATATAGTTCAACCCTACGATATCCCAAGTGGTGCAGGGACATTTCACCCTGCTACACTTTTACGCTCACTGGATTCAAAACCTTGGAGTGTGGCCTATGTAGCTCCTAGTCGAAGACCAACAGATGGTCGATATGGAGAAAATCCAAATCGATTAGGATCGTATTACCAATTTCAAGCTTTAATCAAACCAAGCCCAGATAATATTCAAGATTTGTATTTACAATCATTGGAGTATTTAGGTTTGGATCTGAGTAAACATGATGTACGTTTTGTCGAAGATAACTGGGAATCTCCAACA
>JAYEFX010000091.1:0-2582 GCA_034658775.1 Campylobacterota bacterium | reverse complement strand
TGATATTTGCAATAAGTGATGATCATCTAAAAGGTACACGTCGTTGTTTGGTTCTTGACCGCCTAATTTGTGTCGCTCTTGCAGTATGATCTGCTCATCAACGTATTGTACACGAGCTTCTCGTCCTATTCTAAAAGGGTAGGTATACACAGGAATAATATCTTGCCCATGTGTTCGTTTGATGATAGAGTGTTTGGCTCTATCTGTGATAGCTTTTAGCACTGCTTTTGGCACCATTAAATCTAATAATTCTTTTTTTTCATTGTTTAACATTGTATTTACTTTCTATCTTGATAATATTGAGCATTTCCATATCCGTAAGCATAGCTTGCTCCATAACCATATCCGTACTGCGCACCAATTTGTGTACCGTTTAGGATGATTCCCATTCGATTATTAGAGTGATCTTGTGCTATACGGTCAATGTTTTTTACAAACTCTTTACGTGTGTATTCTGCACGTACTACAGCAAAAGAGATGTCTGAATAATTCATAAGAATTACCGCATCGGTTACAAGACCTGCTGGTGGAGTGTCGATGACTATGTAATCGTATTTTTCTTTTAATCGATCCAATAACTCTTCAAAGATTGGAGTTAAGATCAGTTCAGATGGATTGGGTGGTAAGGGTCCTGTTGTGATCATCTCCAGACCAAAAATATCTGTTTCTTTGATCACTTCATCCAGTGTGTTTTGAAGTGTTAGATAGTTGGACATCCCTATGTTGTTGGACAGATTAAACATTTTATGCAAGGAAGCTTTTCTCAGATCAAGATCCAGCATCAATACTTTTTTGTCCCCACGTGCTAGTATTTCGGATAATGCAGCGGTGATGGTCGTTTTTCCTTCTCCTGAGACTGAAGAGGTGATGGATATAATTTGGTTTTTAGATTCACCGGGTAAAAACTGTAAATTGGTACGTATATTTCTAAATGCTTCTAGAAATACATTATTTGTAATTTTATCCTTATTTAAAGGGATGACTCCGTACATTGGTAGGGAGGTGAGTTTTTCTACTTCGTCCGCATTTTTTACGGTATAGATCATAAATTCTCGTAAAAATGCAAATGCAATACCAACAATCAACCCTAAGATCAGACCTACTAAAACAATAAGTTTTCGTTTTGGTTTGATCGGCATCCATTCATCTCGTGCAGCATCAAGAACACGTGCATTTGAGATAGTGGAAGATTTTAAAATAGCGGTTTCCGCTTTCTTTTGCAATAAATATTCATAGATCTTTTGATTGACATTAAATGGTCGTGAAAGTCGTGCCAACTCTTTTTCTTGGCTTGGAAGTGATTCGAGTGATTTACTGTATTTTTTGATCATCCGTTTTAGGTCGGTTTTTCGCTGATACAATTGCCCAAGACTACTCTTAAGTGCAGTTTTTATAGAGCGTCGCATCGAAGAGATGTTTTTAGTAAGCTTTTGAACTTCAGGATGCAACTCTGTAAAGTCAATTAAAAGATTGTTTTTTGTATTGGTCATGGTTTGAAGGTTTGACACCAATGATCCAAGAGTATTGTCCGCAAAGTTTATCGTACCAACCGTAAGACCAGATAGATCTTCGTTTTTGTTGATAAAATGCTTGACGTTGCTAAGGATGTTTATCTCGGTTTGAAGTTCAAGTTGTTGCGCCTCATATTCTGCAACTTTGGTAGATGCAAGAGCCGCTTTTCCTCCAAGATCAACCACATCATTTCTCATCTTAAAGTCTTCAAGATTTGATTCAGAATTTTTAAGTCGTGAATTGATGGAATCGAGTTGTGTGTCAATAAATCCTAACGTAAGTTCTGCCACTTTGGTTTTTTGATCAATCCCTTGCATCATGTAGGATTGGGCTATGGCATTGAGTATCTCTTTGGCTCGTAAAGATACATTGTCTTGAAAACTTAAACTCAGTACCGAAGCGTATTCGGATACTTGGGATACGGATAACCCTCTGGCATAGTTGTCAAACAGTACCTCTTTGGGAACAAAGTTGAAGCTGTAATGCTTGGAATCTATGTGATTAATTTTATCAATTGTAAATGTAAACCATGCTGTGCTGATCTCTTCACCGTATTTATGTACTTTATTGTAAACAACTTTATCAACATCTTCAAGTTGCTTGATATTTAGCTTTGCTAATGCATTTTTGATACTGTACACCGCAACTGGTTTGATAATCAATGAAAAACTATCTTCGCTTCGTGGAATCAATTCAAATGTTTTGGCATAGGCAAAATCTTCCAATACGTCTACGTTGACTATAAAGGGGGAATCTTTATAGATCTCTGTTTTTTTGTTTAGGATGTTTGTACGATAGTAGTTTGTTGTAAGATTGAGTGTTTCTAAAGCTTTTTGAATGATAAAACGTGATTTTATTACTGCTATTTCGTTGTCAATGTTCGCAGTATTTCCTCCAAAAGCTTTGAGCATGAAGTCTGTAGAATCACCGCCTCCATTGTTTTCATCCATTATCTCAAGTGAGGTACTTGAAGAGTAAATATTGGGTTTATAATAAGCAAATATAGAGCTTGCAACCAAAAATACCAAAGCTATAAGGATAATGGATACCTTATAGCGTAAAATGGTTCT
>JAYEFX010000090.1:0-12756 GCA_034658775.1 Campylobacterota bacterium | reverse complement strand
AAGTAAGTTACAGTTTGAATAAAATACAAAGAGACAATAATGTACAGTAAAAAAGCATACGCAAAAGTAAATATTTTTTTAAAAATTGCAGGTAAACGTAATGATTATCATGAATTGGTTTCACGATTTTGTCGCGTGCAAAACTTGTACGATATTGTCCATTTTGTCCCTAATGATTTAGGAGCCTTCAGTTTAAAAGGAGATTTTGGCTGTGCAATGAAAAACAATACTATATATAAGGTATACAGTTTATTGTGCACAAAATTTCCAAAAGTGAAAGAGTTTTTTCAAACTCATGGGGTGGAAGTGGAAAAAAATATACCTGAATTTGCTGGTCTTGGTGGTGGTAGCAGTGATGCGGCAACATTTATGTTGATGTGCAATGAGGTATTGGATTTAAGATTGAACAAAGATGAGTTAAATCTAATTGGACAACAAGTAGGAGCGGATATCCCCTTTTTTATTTATGAATACGACAGTGCAAATGTAACAGGAATTGGGGAAATTGTGGAAAAATTTGATGAACCAATCTTGGATATTGAGGTGATAACTCCTGCCGTTAAATGTGACACTGGTGCAATATTTCGAACGTATGCAAAATATGGACATAATGTGCTAAGCAAAGATGAAGCAGAGACCTTACTTGCTATGAACAGCATGGAGATATTTGAAACATACAGCATTGAGTATGCAAATGATTTATACCAAAGTGCAGTAAAATGTAATAAAAGTTTACAAAAAGTAACATCTACACAAAATGATAAAAAGTACTTTTTTTCTGGTAGTGGCAGCTCTTTTTTCACTTTGAATTCAATAGGACAATAAGATGGCAACAAAAAAAACACAAAGTAAACCCAAATCGTTTCTCAATAAAAAAGCGTATCATGACTATATTATTTTAGATACATATGAAGCTGGAGTTGTATTTCAAGGAAGTGAAGTAAAAGCGATACGTGCTGGCCGTGTTAATATCAAAGATTCTTTTATTCGTATTATCAAAGGGGAAGTTTTTTGGTTTAATGCCCATATCTCCCATCTTGATACTGCACATACTTCCTATCGACCCAATGAACGGCGTGAACGAAAATTGCTTTTACATAATAACCAGATTGCAAAATTATTTGAAAAAATCTCTAAAGATGGTATGGCAATTGTTCCAATAAAATTATATTTCAATGCTAGAAATAAACTAAAACTGCAAATAGCAACAGCGCAAGGTAAGAAATTGTACGATAAAAGGGAAGATTTAAAGCGAAAATCTCAAGAACGAGATATGAAGATTGCTATCAAGAACTTTAGGTAAGCTTAAATTTAAAATTCAGTTATTAAGCTTAAATTTATACCTCTTTCTGTATTATTTGCCTGATAAGTGACGAATATGTGACTTTATTTTAAATTTTAGGAGGAGATTGATGCAAAACAGTGCACAAATTGAATACGATTATTCAGTTGCTAAAGCTTTTACATTTGCGACAATTCTGTTTGGTATTATTGGTATGCTCGTCGGAGTTATACTAGCGTTTCAACTCGCATTCCCTGAGCTAAATAACTTAGCTGGAGAATATGGTACTTTCGGTAGATTACGACCTTTACACACAAATGGTGTGGCGTTTGGTTTTACTCTAAGTGGTATCTTTGCTACATGGTATTATGTTGGTCAAAGAGTATTGAAGGTTTCTTTAAAGGAATCACCATTTTTACAAGGTGTAGCTAAATTACATTTTGTTTTATATTTTATTACAATTCTTTTAGCTGTTGTTACTCTATTAATGGGTTTCACTACATCTAAAGAGTATGCAGAGTTAGAATGGCCACTGGATTTACTAGTAGTAGTATGGTGGGTTTTATGGGGTATCTCTATTTTTGGTCTTATTGGGATTAGAAGAGAGCGAACTTTATATGTTTCTATATGGTACTACATAGCGTGTTTCGTTGCAGTTGCAATGTTATACCTATTTAACAATATGGAAGTTCCAACTGCGTTGGTTTCTGGTTATGGATCAATTTTACACTCAGTATCTATGTATGCTGGTACAAATGATGCATTAGTACAATGGTGGTATGGACATAATGCAGTTGCATTTGTATTTACTACACCAATTATTGCAATGATTTATTACTTCTTACCAAAAGAATCAGGTCAAAATGTATTCTCATACAAATTATCTGTTCTTGCGTTCTGGGGATTGATGTTTGTTTATTTATGGGCTGGTGGACACCACTTATTATATTCAACTGTTCCAGATTGGATGCAAACAATGGGATCTGTAATGTCAGTAGTTCTTATTTTACCATCATGGGGATCGGCTATTAATATGCTTCTTACTATGAAAGGTGAGTGGAATCAGTTACAAACATCACCATTAATTAAGTTTATGGTACTTGCTTCAACATTCTACATGTTGTCAACTATTGAAGGACCAATTCAAGCAATTAAATCTGTAAATGCTATTGCGCATTTTACTGATTGGATTCCTGGACACGTTCATGATGGTGTACTTGGATGGGTTGTATTTATGATTATGGCATCATTATTTCATATGGTACCAAGAATGTACAAAAGAGAAATTTACTCTAAATCATTGATGGAAACACAATTTTGGTTACAAACAACTGCAATTGTACTTTACTTTACATCTATGTGGATTGCTGGTATTACTCAAGGTATGATGTGGAGAGCATACGATGAATATGGTTCATTGGTATACTCATTTATTGATACAGTAAATGTATTGCAACCATACTATACTATTCGAGCTGTTGGTGGATTAATGTACTTAATAGGATTCTTCCTATTTGCTTACAATATCTACAAAACAATTACAGCAGGTAGAGTTCTTGATAAAGAACCTAACAATGCTACGCCTATGGCAGCTTAAGAGAAAGGGGTTATTATGTTTCATTGGTTAGAACAAAGACCGTTTTTCTTTACGGTAGTATTATTTGTATTTGTTGCCTTTGCTGGTTTGGTAGAGACTCTACCTGATTTTGCAAAAGCATCACAGCCTACAGTGGGTACTAAACCTTATACTGTATTGGAGTTAAGTGGACGACACGTGTACATTAAAGATTCATGTAATGCATGTCACTCACAATTAATTAGACCATTTAAATCAGAAACTGATCGATATGGTATGTATTCATTATCTGGTGAATTTGCTTATGATAGACCATTTTTATGGGGATCAAAAAGAACAGGACCAGACTTAATGAGAATTGGTAACTATCGAACAACAGACTGGCATGAAAATCACATGTTGGATCCTAAATCAGTAGTTCCTGGATCAATTATGCCTAAATATTCGCACATGTTTACAAACATTGCTGATATTGATACAGCTTATGGTGAAGCGTATACTGTTAAAGCAGTATTTAATACACCGTATGATCAACCAGGTATGCCAAAATTAGGTACGTATGAAGAAGCTAAAGCAGCCGCATTAGCTCAAGCAAAACTAATTGCAGCAGACATGAAAAATCAAGCTGTAAAAGATGCCGTAGCGAACGGTCAAATTCCTGAGATTGTTGCAATAATTGCATACATGAATTCTCTAAAATAGGACAATAGATGGATCAAGAAACGTTATTAGCGATTCAAGGTTATGCTAAATTCTTTTTAATATTGTTTGTGTTTGTTGTATTTTACAGCTATGCCTATTCAATCTACAAAAGACAGCGAACTGGTGAACGAGATTATGAAAAATATTCAAAACTTGTTCTTGATGACGATATCAATTCTGATCCTCTTGAACCTATGAGAGAAAAAGAAGAAAAAATAGATAAGGAGAGTTAGTATGAAATCTATGTGGATAGGTGGTATTATTCTTATTATTGCTCTAATGGCAGGAACTTACTTCGTAGCAGGTGATTCTTTTCAATTAGGTGATGATTATATAAACGACTTAACAATGTTGGGTGGATTAGCGATTATTGGTATTACAGTATTCGTATCCATGAAATATATCCAACAAATTAAAAACGACACGGCGACAGGTGATTTAGCTGAAGAAAACTGGGATGGAATTGGTGAGTATACAAACCCAATCCCTTCTGGATGGGGTTTAGCGTTCATTGGAACAATTATTTGGATGTTTTGGTATATGTTTGTTGGATATCCAACAAATCAATTCTCACAAATTGGTCAGTATAATGAAGAGGTAAATGAGTACAACGGTAAATTTGAATCAAAATGGCAAAATCCAGATGCAGCAACGTTGAGTGCTATGGGTGAGTCAATTTATTTAGTTCAATGTGCTCCATGTCACGGTGTTGATGCTGAAGGTATTGATGGAAAAGCGCAAGATTTAACAAAGCGTATTTCTAAAGAATCAGTATTGGATTCAATCAATAATGGTGCAAATAACTTTAAGACAGATTACCCAGGTGGAATGCCTGCTGGTATGGCTAGTGGTGCGGATGCTGAAGAGATTGCAACATACGTAGCTGGTGGACTTAAAGGTACTGCTCCTGCAATGTGGGGTGTTTGTGCTGGATGTCATGGGCAAAATGGTGAAGGTATGGCTATGGTTGGACCTAACTTGAAAACTTATGATGATGCAATGATTGCTTCTGTGCTTAAAGATGGTAAAAAATCTAATATTGGTGAGATGCCTGCATTTAAGGGTAGACTTAACGATACTCAAGTTAAAGCAGTTGCAAATTACTTACGAAGTATAGGAGAATAATATGGCATTACCTACTCAAATGAATGAAAATGAAAGAGGAATTATGACATTAAACGGTTTAACAGGTGGTATTATAGCTACTGTTTTACTGTTGTCAATTCTTGCAGGATTGACTGTATGGGCAATTGCTGTACAACAAGCAAATGCAACAAAAGCGTATACTGTAAATCAAGATTTAGATGCATTGAAATTTAACAGTCCAGATAACCACAAAATGTGGATCGATCAGAAATAAGGAGATAATTATGGATAAAATAATTGGAGTTTTACTATTGGTTTCAGCCGTAGTAACAATATATCTAAGTTTCTTAGATCCTACTAGAGTGTTTGTTGGATAGATGAATTTATTTAGCAACATGAGAGCGAAAGTACTTTTGGTACTTTCGCTTTTTTTATTTACAGCAGTGTATGCAAAAACCGATACATTTGTATTGGAAAATGATAATTTAATTGATCCTAGAGCTATTGAAAAGATTAATGCGATGGGTGATGAATTTACAACAAAAACAGGTATTGGTGTATTTGTGATTGTAAAAGAACAATATCCTACAATTAAATCCGATGATATGAAAGAGAAATTAGCATCAATTAAGTTATACGAAAATACGGTAATCAAAACTCTAAAAAAGCCGTATGTGTTGTTAAGCATGTCTTTTGAGGACACGCACATCAATCTGCAAGCAAGCCCAGATATCGCAAGTATGGTTGATAAAGATGATATCTTAGATACGTATATTATACCTGTATTAGCATCACGGGATAAAAATGATATGCTCTCTAAGGTATCTGCTGCCGTGCTTAATGGATATGGACAGATCTGCGATAGTATTGCAGAACAAAAAGGGATTACGTTAGAAACAAGTATTGGAAGTGGTGGAACAACATTTTCGGCTATTTGGAAAGTATTTATGTATTCATTGGTATTTATTGGTATATTACTGTATACTTTTGTTATATTACGTGAAAAAAGAAGAGGTTTTTAGATGAAACAGTATCATTGGTGGTTAGTGTTCTTTTTTAGTTTATTTTCATTTTCAATTGGGATGATTGTGTGGACCATTATGAGTGCCGCAACAATTGATATCAATGAAGATCAAAGTTTTTCAAGTACGTATCATGATGTTGATGATAAATACAATACGATGATGCACTCAACAAAAAAATTTAATGATAAATATGAAACCATTCTAAGTGTTAATGGAAAATCGAAAGATTTGAACAGTGTGGATGTATTTTTATCACAACGTGCACTAGAGAAAAAAAGTATCAATAAAAATATGTTGAATGTTGGTGAAAATAGCATAGAGATTACAGTAATTGATAAGCAGACATTTAAATCCGTTGAAAATTTAAAAATTAATATCTTACTTACACGCTCAACGGTTAATCATGATGATATACGCTTGCAAGAGTTTTCCTACAAAGATGGGATATATCGGGCAAAAACCAAGATTGATATTGAGGGTAACTGGAACATGACAGGGTATATTCAAGTTAATGAGGATAAAGGGTATTTTTATTATAAAACAAAGAGTAGCATAAAGTAAGCAGATGCATATTGATTCAAATGATATTGACCAATTAATTCAAGCACACGTGCAAAAACCTGAAAAAGTTTATGTGTATAAAGCAGGTGTTCAAGGCAATACGGTAAATGATCAGCTTGCATTTAAAGCCACATGGTCATGGTGGGCATTCTTAGGTGGTTGGGCATTTTTTTTATATCGAAAAATGTACTTGCAAGCGGCAATATTTTTTGTGCTAAGCTTATGTACCACCATCATCCCTTTTGGATGGATTATACTTAGTATCGCCTCAGGAATGAGTGCATTTTATTTTTATGCACAAAAATTTCAAAAAGATCTTCTCATTGCACAATATGGTCAAAAACCTATTGAAGATGTGAATCAAACACTTCAATACCTTGGTGGCTATCACTCATGGGTGACGGTAGTTGCCATAATTTATTATGGATTTATTGCTTTATTTGCAGTACCCGTACTGCTAGCAACCCTTGCCATTAACTAAGTACAACAATAATTCTACGCTGCTTGTTTTCCCAACAAGCAGAGCCATTCGTGCATGCATTGACGCACATAAATCCACCAATCAGCTTCTACCAAAATGCATAAGTATTGGTGATTTTTTTTCAAATATTATTAGCATTGGCAATAAGCAGTTTTGTGAACCGGAATTACGTATTTTGTATCTCAAAGAAGCTTTGAAAAATATCGATATAGAATCTTTGGGTATGGATAAAGATTTTAGTACTTTGCTGAAACAAAGTGACTATATATTTCGTTTTTTCTCTGAGTTAAGCAGTGAAGGAAAAAAAATATCGGATCTTTATGAGATGGATACGTATGCCTACTATCATGATCATTTGGATATTTTACAAGAGATTTACACTCAATACATTGCCATACTTGATCGTCATAATATGGTTGATAAAATAAATTTACCCCAAGAGTATGCATTAAATGTGCCGTACATTGAGCAATACGATGAAATAATACTGTATTATGAAGGCTATTTTTCAGCCCATGAGTTTGAACTTGTGCAAAGTGTTGCTGCAAGATGTTCCCTTAGTATTCATTTTACACAAACGAAATTTAATGTAAAAAATTTAACCATGTTTGAAAAGTTTGGTTTGTGTTTACATATTGATCATCACTACTGCATAGATATAACAGAACAAAAAATAGTGCATGAAACACCCATAGAGGTGCATAAACAAAATATTAGTGTGGAGCCATTGGGGCAACGAATTAATCAAATTGGGTTGATAAAACACAGTATTGTTGAGATGGTTAAGCAAGGTATTGATCCTGTGAATATAGTTGTATTGTTACCCGATGAATCTTTTCATGTAATGTTAAAATTGTTTGATAATGAGCACTATTTTAATTTTGCAATGGGGGAATCGATACAAGAATCTCTACTGATGAAAGTGGGTCATGCAATCTATAAAATATTGATCGACTACGAGCCAAAAGATCACGATAAAATCATGCGATACAATCTAAACCATGAGTTGATTAATCAAACATTTAAAACCAACCTCAATAAAAGATTGGACAAAACAGTTTATACTCAACTTATTGATCTACTACTTGCTTATGAAACGCGAAAAGAGCTGTTGGATAAAATTGAAGTGGAACTTTTAGGTTTAGAAAAATTACTCTTTCATCACAGCGTAAAAATCAATTTTAAAGATGCCTTTAAAATCATTTTGCAAAAATTGGGGCAAATAACACTTGATGATGTTAAGGGTGGAAAAATTACAGTGATGGGTTTACTTGAAACAAGAGCGTTATCATTTGAGGGTGTAATTGTGGTTGATTTTAATGATCACATCATTCCAAAACGAAGTGTTAAAGATAAATTTATATCCACAAGTATTAAAAAACTTGTTGGATTACCAACACCAAAAGATAGAGAAGATCTGCAAAAGTATTATTATGCACAACTGTTCAGCAATGCAAAAATGATACACATTGGGTATGTGGATGATGAACAAAGTGGCTTAAGTCGTTTTGCGCATGAGATTTTTGATGAAAAAGTGATTCTAAAATATGGTAAAAATTATGACAATATTTTGTATCAAGCCAAAGAGGTACATTCTTGGGATGAAAATATTGTGCTAGATATTGACTTGTCCTTGAAAGAGTGGTCTGCAACCTCACTTAAAATCTATTTGCAATGCAAGAGACAGTATTATTTTAAGTACATTAAAAAAATTCAAGAGCATTTTATCTCACTTAAACCACAAGGTTTTGAGATGGGAAGTATTTTGCATAAAGCTTTGGAATTGATGTATCAAAACTTGGATAGGTCACAAAGCAAGGAAGAGTTTATACAAGCTTTAAACGGCTTAATTGATCAAGGTGTTGGCAAAAACAGTTATTTAATTTTAGATGCACAAATTTGGAAACGAAAACTGAGTAAATTTGTGCAATTAGAGTTTGAACGATTTTCACAAGGGGCAAAACCTATTGCCTTAGAGCAAACGTTTAAAATTAAGCATCAAAATATTGTTTTAAAAGGTTCCATTGATCGTATTGATCGTTTAGCTAATGATGAGCTGTTGGTTTTGGATTATAAAACATCTTCCATGCTTAAAATTGATACGGTTAAGAATTATGAAAAAAGTGATGACTTCCAATTGGAATTTTATTATGTTGCCGTTCAAGAGATGTTTGGTGTGGATTCTGATATACAGTGTTGTTATTATGATTTACATAAAGCTCAACTCAAAGATGAAGTGGCAATGGATCCTAAACTTTTGCGATTGGAAAAGATTTTGGATGAACTCAAAACCAGTACCGTAAACTTTGAAAAATGTGAAGATAAAAAAGCATGTGAATATTGTGCCTATAAAATAATGTGTGGACGTTAAGATGAAACAGTTTGTTGCTCTAAAAGCCTCTGCGGGAAGTGGAAAAACATTTGCATTGACAGTACGCTATATCAGCTTATTATTGCTAAAAGCACATCCTACGCAAATATTGACATTAACGTTTACGAATAAAGCTGCATCCGAGATGAGTCAAAGAATCTTTAAAACAATTCAAACCTTGGGTGAAGATCAGAGTTATCTCAATGCGATTATGGAACAATCCAAATTAAGCAAAGCTGAAATTTTACATCGAAAACAAGATGTTTTAGATCAGTATATCAATACTGAATTATCCATTTATACCATAGATAAATTTATTAATAAAATTTTACGAGAATTTAGTGGATACGTCAAAATCAACGATGATTTTTCTATCGTGTCCAATGATGAAGAGCTGTTGTTGTATAAGTATTTGCAATCCTTAAATGCACAATCTTTTGAAGATTTGATTGATTTTGCTTTTACACAAGAGAAAAAGCTTTCGAGTATTTTTGGCTTGTTTGGACAATTGCATGAAAAAAATGAACACTTTGATGATGTAAAATTTGATGTTAAACTTTTTGAACAGTGTAAAAAAGAGATACTTATTAATGCATTTTTGATCAAAGAGCATATTCAAAATTGCGATACAATGAGTAATACAGGACTTAATGCGGTAAACTTCAATAGTGTTGAAGAACTTTTACTCAGAGGAAAAACGTGGCTAAGTAAAGAGAGTTTAAGTGCATACAGCATGTTTAAAAAAACCAAACCAGATATTTTACAAGAACCTTTTGATGCGTTAAAAGTGGATATTGTACGGTTTATTCATTTAAAAGAACAGATGATTTTAGAAAAACTGTTTAAAGTATACAATCAATATTCTGTGTTTCGATCACGTTACAACATCAATAAAAATTCGTTAGAGTTTAACGATATAACAAATATGGTGCATGCTTTGTTAAGTGGATACATAGATAAAGACTTTTTATATTTTCGTTTGGATTCACGCTACAATCATCTGCTTATTGATGAGTTTCAAGACACCTCCATTTTACAATATAAAATACTTGAACCCTTGATTGAAGAGTTGATTGGGGGAAGTAATGAGGAGTTTAAAACATTTTTTTATGTTGGGGACACCAAACAATCTATCTATCGTTTTCGAGGTGGAAATCCAAAGCTTTTTGACTATGTTTATGATCATTTTGAAACGCAAATCGAAATGCTTAATTTGGATATAAATTATCGCAGTTCACAAAGTGTGGTTCATTTTGTTAATTCACTTTTTGACCCTTTGAGCAATTATGAGTATCAGCTGCAAAAGGCACATTCACGTGTGCAAGGATTGGTAAGTGTTGAGATCTATGATGAAGAGATACAAACGGTATTTACATCGCTTCTTGAGCAAATACAAAAATTGCTAAATCAAGGGGCAAATCCCAATGATATTACAATATTAACGCATACCAATGAGGATATTTTAAATATATATCATTATTTAAAGGGTGTGTTCCCAACAATGAAAATCAATACTGAGATGACATCAAAATTAATTTTTCAAAAAAATGTATCTGCTGTAATTTATGCTATAAAATATTTGTATTTTGATGAAAAAATTTATCTAACGCATTTTAATGCTCTTGTTGGAAATGAATTGGAAACCAATATCGATCAGGATAAACTGCTGTTGCAACAAAGTTTAGAGAATATTGTGTTGCATTTAGCCCAAAGGTTTGATTTACTTGATGAGAATGTTATTAAATTTTTAGAAATTGTAGGCAGTTATGGGACATTGATCGATTTTATTTATGAAATTGATAATGAAGATACTCCTATGGTCAATCAGGAAAAGACTGGTTTGCAAATTATGACAATCTTTAAATCAAAAGGTTTAGAGTTTGATACGGTAATTTTACTTGATCGTTTAAAAGGGGCAAATCATGATAAATCAAGTTTATTGTTTGAATATACTAATTTAGATCTGCAGCATATTTATTATAAAAGTACGGATCGAGATAAGCTTGATGCAGTTTATGATAATGCACTAAGAAAAGAGAAAGAGCTTAAATATCAAGATCAATTAAATATTTTGTACGTAGCACTAACGCGTGCTAAACATAATATGATCATCTTAAAAAAGAGTGAAAAATCTATTTTTGATCTCTTGGATGGAAAACTGCGAACCTGTATTATTGGACAATTAGAGCTGAATGACTCTAAAATAGTAAATCCATCAACCTCAAATCCCTATGTTCAATACCATCCTTTAGATTTAGGCTATCAAAAACACGTTATTGCTCAAGAGGAGGATCAAGATACTAATATACAAGCACAATATTTTGGAATAGCAACGCATTATTGTTTGGAAATGATGAATGCATTTGATCTTGATTCTTTACACAATGCACTGAATACGACAAAAAATAAGTATTCAAATATGCTTGATGCACAGACGTTTGAAGATATATTTTTACGAATACAAAGATTACTATGTGATGATAAATTTCAAGGTATGATAAAAAACAGTCATTTTTTCAAAGAACAAGCATTGGTTTTTAATGAAGAATTAAAAATTATGGATCTTTTTATCGAAAAAAAAGATGAAATAATTATAGTAGATTATAAAACTACCCTAGATGAACAACAATCACATATAGCACAGGTGAAGCAATATGTAAGTGCTGTAAAAAAAATAAAATGTAATAAAAATGTAATAGGCTATATTATATACCTGCATAAAAGCAGTATAAATATCATCAAAATTTAGGTATAATTGTATACTTTAAGGGGTGAAATATGAAAGCTATTTTATTATTATTTATTCTTATGAACTATATGTTTGCGTCTATTGGTACGGTGGTTTCTATTAACGGTGAAGCAATAATTGATAGAAATAATGTAATGCATAAAGTGAAAAAAAATGATGTGATTGAAAAAAATGATGTTATTAAAACTTTTAATCAAACATTGTTAAAAATAGTGTTGCACGATAAAACACAAATCTCTTTAGGTGAAAACTCCTCTTTAAATATTAAGAATTATTTGTACAATGAACAAAGTAAACAGGACAATTCCGTAGAGCTTAATTTTTTCAAAGGAACATTTAAAACCGTTACCGGAAGAATTGGAAAACTGAACCCTCGAAAATTTAAGCTAAAAACAAAAAATGCCTCCATAGGAATACGTGGTACGATAATTGAAGGTGATCAAAACAGGGTTGCTTGTACGCAAGGGCTTATTAGTGTTACGAGTGCAGGTGTAACGCAAATGGTAAAAGCAGGGGAAGTAACTAAAACAATGCACAATAAACCACCAAGTAAACCAACTGTGTATAAAGGTGGAGTATTTAAAAAGCCTGAAAAATCTGTTGCTTTGAAAGAAAAAGAATTAATAGAAGCTAAAGTAGAAGAACCAGAACCAACGCAAGCAGAACCAGAACCAACTGAACCAGAACCAATGGAACCAGAACCAACTGAACCTGAGCCAACTGAACCTGAGCCAACTGAACCTGAGCCAATACAACCAGAACCAACTGAACCAGAACCAATACAACCAGAACCAACGGAACCTGAGCCAATAGCAATACCATTTCTCCC
Organism: Campylobacterota bacterium; assembly: GCA_034658775.1. Taxonomy (GTDB): domain Bacteria; phylum Campylobacterota; class Campylobacteria; order Campylobacterales; family Arcobacteraceae; genus JAYEFX01. The sequence goes on along the minus strand of JAYEFX010000090.1, from coordinate 94 downwards.
TTTTATGCCTGACCCTATTGTAGAAACACAAAATACTTTAGGCAATAATGATTATACAACATGGGGAACATGGACGATATCACAGGGTAATGAG
>JAYEFX010000089.1:0-2604 GCA_034658775.1 Campylobacterota bacterium | reverse complement strand
TTTGTATTGAGCCAAAGAGGTTGCGATTCCAGTTTCATTTGTTGATTTATACCGAACAAGCTCTAACAGTGTATCTTTATTCGTATAGTCTTGATACACACCCTCTTTTAGTGGTCGGTTATACTGAGCGATAAATTCCGTGTATTTTTCATCATCTTTAGAAAGCTTTTTAATTTCTGAAAGAATTTTTTTAACACTACCTTGTTTGATATTTGCCAAAATCTTATTCTCTTGTAAAATCTCTCTTGAAACATTCAACGGTAAATCTTCAGAATCAATAATACCTCGTACAAATCTCAAGTACGAAGGCAATAACTCTTTATCGTCATCCGTAATAAACACACGTTTTACGTAGAGTTTAACTCCAGATTGGTAATCGACTCGGTACATGTCCATTGGTGCTTTTTTAGGGATATAAAAAAGTGTCGTATATTCAGTTACACCCTCAGCTTTTGTATGCACATGCAACAGTGGATCTTCAGAGTCATGAGAGATTGATTTGTAAAAGTCATTGTAATCTTCTTTTTTTAATTTTCCTTTGGGTTGCGTCCAAAGTGCTGTTGCTTCATTGACTTGTTCATTTCTATTTTCAGTAGTTGTTTTAGCTTCTTTTCCAGATTTCTCATCTTCTTCACTTAATTCTTCCGTAACCTCTTCTGAATATGAAAGAAAAATTGGATAAGGGATATGATTTGAATAGGTTTCAACAATATGCGAAATTCTTTGCTTTGTTGCAAACTCAGACTCTTCATCTTTAAGTTTGATGTAGATAACCGTACCTACTTCATCTTTGGTTACTGCATCAAGATCAAACTCTCCACTTCCATCACTGCTCCATTTGTACGCTTGCTCTTCCCCTGCTTTTTTAGAGATAACATCCACATGAGAAGCTACCATAAATACAGAATAAAAACCAACACCAAACTGTCCAATAAGATTTGAATCTTTTTTATCATCACCAGTCATCGCTTCAACAAACGACTTTGTACCTGATTTTGCAATCGTACCAATTGAGGCAATTAAATCTTCCTCATTCATACCAATTCCATTGTCTGAAAGTGTTAATGTATTGTCTTTTTCGTCAAAAGAGATATTAACTTGACCTTTCCAATTTTCAAATTGTGGTTTAATTGATTCGTCTGTAAGTGTTAAATAGTTTAATTTATCGATTGCATCACTTGCATTTGAAACCAATTCTCGAATAAAAATCTCTTTATTTGAGTATAACGAGTGTGTCATAAGATGTAATAGTTGTCCAACTTCTGTTTGAAATTGATGTTTTGCCATAATAAAGCCCTTATAAGTATTAAATTTTCACCATAATAGTATAAGGTTTATAAAAGTAGGCTAAAGAATTTTAAATAATTAGCACTTTTGAGTGCTAAGTGCTAATTTGTTCAATTATTTTCTTGAGTTTTTTCAATTGTTGCTCTTTTAGATATTGTTGAGCTATTTTTTTATTCTCTTTTTTTATCTTTTTTATCTCATGACCTGCTACGAGTGCATCAACTTTAAAAATTGTACTCGCATCATTAGGATCACTCATGGTTCCAAACACATCCACAATTTCTCGTGAAGCGTTCATAGCACTTACAAATACAGCCGTTTTTGCAATCATCGCTTTTAAAATATTGATTGAAAAATTTTCTACGTACGTGGGTGCTAAGTAAATATCTGCTGCAGCAAAAAGTTCATCAACATCTACTCCCTCTTTATTTTTAGCAATTAATCGTATTTGATTCGCTAGGGGACTTTGATTGATTACAAATTGAAGTCGGCTGATATCTTTATCGTTTCCTACAATAAGTGCACTGAAGTTTTTATCGCTTAGGCATCCTAAAGTATGTAAAAACTCTTTTATCCCACCTTGTTTGAAATTGTTACTCATAAATAAAATGATGCTTGCATCTTTTTGCAAATCGTATTTTTGAATAATATTTTGTTTTGCCTCTTTGGGTTTAAAAGGGTTTTGCTCAACAAAAGGGTACATTACGTCAATATTGTTTGTTTGTGTCAAACCCTTTGCCATGATTAAGTGTCGCTGTTCAAATGAATTAACAATCACCTTTTTAGCATTTTTAATTTTATCATCCGCTTCACTATCAAGTGTTCCATTGTGAAAGTAAATATCCGCATATTGTTTATCTTTCATCATGATTTTATCAAAAAAGCTAGGGACTTGGATCTCTTTAATATGATATTCATCTTGCATTTTAAGCAATTCGATGTATTTTTTATCTTTATTTGTAAATACAGTAATCATTTTTTTATTCATATTTATTAGTCCTGAAATGCATCATCGATCGCTTGACAAATAATATGTCCAAACAATATGTGCATCTCTTGTATACGTGGCGTATCATCACTTGGAACAATCAAATTAATATCGCATACGTCATTCATCGCTCCACCATTTCGACCACTCAACCCCAAAGTCATGCAATCTAAATTGTTGGCCATTTTTAAAGCATTGAGTACATTATGACTGTTTCCACTTGTACTTATACCAATGATCATATCCCCTTTGTTTGCCAACGCTTCAACTTGGCGATCAAATACTCGGTCGTATCCATAATCGTTAGAGATTGCGGTCAAGGCTGATGT
>JAYEFX010000088.1:0-12876 GCA_034658775.1 Campylobacterota bacterium | reverse complement strand
AGTTGGTGGAAAGGGTAAAAAATTTACACAAATAAAAGATATAGAAAATAGTTTTATAGCTGTTGATATTGACTTTGGTACTGCAAACAATAAAATACCACTTTGGTTGTTTGGGTTTTTAAAGGATGGAAAATAAAAACTGATAAATTTGACATAAATCCGATTATCGAATAAAATATATAAAACTAAAGGAGTAACTAGCATGACAGCAAATGAAATGACAAAAGTTTTTGATTTACCAAGTAGTACTGTTAATGATATGTAGAGGATGATGAATTGGTGAATTTGCATAGTATAAATTGTCAAAAATAGGTTTATTGAATTTAATTTTGATAAAATACATAATAACAACTAATTAGGCTTTAAATGAAATTATCTAAATTACTACAAACAATATCATCTAAAAAACTACAGCTTGATAGTTTAAGACCTTTATCAAATGAGCAAGTAAAAGATCTAAAAAAGATCTATGATATTGATTTAACATACAACTCAAATGCAATTGAAGGTTCAACATTAACATATAGTGAAACTAAGCTCATTCTAAACGAGGGTTTAACTATTGGTGGCAAAAAAATGGATGAACATCTTGAGGTTATCAATCATAAAGATGCCTTAGATTTTATAGAATCTATTAGTCATCTTAAATCAAATGAGATAAAACTCAAAGATATAAAAGATATTCACTATCTTATACTTAAAGCTATTTCATCAGTAGATGCAGGAAAATATAGAATAAAACCAGTAGGTGTTAGAAAAAGTGATGGTACTATTTATCAGTTTACTCAACCACTAAAAGTACAAGAAGAGATGGATAATTTTATATATTGGTTACAAAATAATACAGAAGATTTAGATCCTATTACTCTAGCAACACAAGCTCACTATAAATTTGTAACTATACACCCATTTATTGATGGTAATGGTAGAACAGCTAGATTGCTTATGAATCTAATTCTAATACAAAATGGTTATCCACCTGCTGTAATTAAAGTATCAAATAGAGTTGAATATATACAAGCTATTGAAAAAGTACAAAATGAAAATATACTAGAAGATTTTAGTATGGTTATTGCTAAGGCTGTAGATGAAAGTTTAGATACATATTTAATGATTTTAACTAATGATATGACAATTAAATAAACTACTTAGTATATTTTACCAAAAATTAGCGTAAAGCCCCTATTTTTAAATATGGGGATATAAGCGTACTTATTAAGGTATTATTTATCCATATATTCGTATAATACATTATGAATAAATATAAATCAAATAATAATATCGTTTTTTCTTGCAAATACCATATAGTATGGTGCCCTAAATACAGAAGAAAGGTATTAGTGGGAGAAGTAGAAAAACGACTGAAGGAGATAATTAAAGAAGTATCTGTTGAGTTAAATGTTGAAATAATAGAGATTGAAACAGATAAAGACCATATACATATATTGGTAGACTTAGACCCACAATTTGGAGTTATGAAATTTATTAGATTAGCAAAAGGCAGAAGCAGTAAGATACTTAGAAGTGAATTTCATCATTTAAAAACAAAACTACCTACACTATGGACTAATTCATCTTTTATATCAACAGTGGGTGGTGCTCCACTTGAAATTGTTAAACAATATATTGAAAACCAACAAACTAGTGAACGACCAAAAGAAAAGAATAAATGGAAAAACTATTTAAAAGAGTGTGAAGTTAAAAATGATTAGAACATACAAATACAAACTTTATAAAACTAAAAAAGATAAACATATTCACGATGCTATTAATATTAGTGGTATTATCTACAATCACTGTATAGCTCTTCACAAAAGATATTATAAACTATACGGAAAACATTTAAACAAATTTCAACTTCAAAAACATCTCACAAAACTTAAAAAAAGGGATAAATATTCTTTTTGGAAAAAAGTACCAAGTCAATCTATCCAGGATATAACGGTTAGAATTGATAATGCTTATAAAAAGTTTTTCGATTATGCAAAAGGCAAAACTAAATTAAGAGTTAGTCCACCATCTTTTAAAGCAGTTAAAAAATATAAATCCTATACCTTAAAAGGGAAAATAGGCTACAAATTAGAAGATAATGTTATTTCTCTTAATGGTTATAAATACAAGTTCTGGTTATCAAGACCAATAGATGGAGCTATTAAAACTATAATTGTTAAGAGAGATAATATTGGAGATTTTTATATCTGCATCACGCAAGAGTTAGAAGATTTAAAATACAATGTCACATCAGGTAAAAGTGTGGGCATTGATTTTGGATTAAAAAAGTTCTTAACTTTAAGTGATAAAACAGAAGTAGAATCTCCACTATATCATCTCAAAAATTTATCTAAGCAAAAAAGATTAAATAGAAATCTATCAAAAAAGAAAAAAGGTTCTAATGGTAGAAAAAGAGCTATGCTTCAATTGGCAAAACTTCATATTAAAACAGCTAATCAAAGAAGAGATTATTTTCATAAACTTTCAAATCAATTAGCCAATAACTATGACAATATTTTTATTGAAGATTTAAATATGAAAGCAATGCAGATGATGTGGGGCAGAAAAATATCTGATTTAGCTTTTAGCGAATTTGTAAATATTTTAGAATACAAAATAAAAGTAACTAAAATTGATAGATTTTTCCCTAGCTCTAAAACCTGCTCTAGTTGTGGAGCGGTTAAAAAAGATTTAGATTTAAAAACTAGAATCTACAAATGTAGTATTTGTGCCTTTGAAATAGATAGAGATTTAAACGCAAGTATAAATATAAAAAGAGTTGGGACATCAACTCTAGCAGGAGAAGTTGTAAGAGCTACTTCGGTAGCCTAACTTTGTCGATAGCTTAATCCATCTCACTTTAGCTTGAGGATTTTTAGAATCCCCTTGCTTTAGCTATGGGGAGTATGTCAAACTCTTTCTATAAGCGCCAATTCTTAAAAAAAATAATTACCCCAAAGCTTTTTACTTAAAATTGACACAATACGCAGTATACTGTAGATAAATATTAAAGGGGTTTTTATCATGACAAATATTACATTTATAATACTTCCTTTGTTTGCAATATTTTGGATGTGGTGTATTGTTTCAGTAACATCCAATAAATTTAAAAACAAAGACGACAAAGTATTTTGGACCATCGGGCTTATTTTTGTCCCATTGTTAGCATTTTTTTATATATTTATTAAAAAAGATCTATTTGAAGAATCGTCTAAGAAGTTAACATAAAAGTAAGAGGTCTGTATTTTATAAAGACCTCTTAATTGGATTTTTAGAAGCTTTCCCAGCTATCCTCTGATGTACTAATGCTTGAAGCAGGTTTTTGTACTTTTTCTTGGGAATTGTTGTACGAAGAGTGTTTTTTTATACTGCTTTCTCTTTTTCGTTTTTCAGGTTTATCGTATTGCATATTTAAAGGTTGAGACCTTTTATTAAGTTCTTTTTTCCCCATAAACTCTGTTTCATCTGCATTGGAAACAACCAGTTTAGCAATGCTGTCTGTTTGTACCGCAACATTATGTGTTTCAGATGCGATGGAAGCATTTTGTTGTGTTTGCATATCCAGCGAGTTAATTGCATCAGTAATTTGTTGCATTCCACTTTGTTGTTCTTTGGAAGAGTGTTCTACATCTTTAATCAGACTCATGGTTTTAGCTATATTTTCATTTAAGCTACTGTATCCTTCAATCATATCATTGGCAATGGTTTTACCTTCATTTGCTTTTAATTTTGCATTTTCAACGATGGCTTTAATCTCATTGGCTGCTTCGGCTGATCGTGAAGCTAAGTTTCTTACCTCTTGTGCTACTACGGCAAAACCTTTTCCTGCTTCTCCTGCTGTTGCTGCTTCAACTGCAGCATTAAGTGAAAGAATGTTGGTTTGAAATGATATCTGATCAATAATCGTAATCGCTTCGCTAATCGAATCTACTTCTGCATTAATATTATCCATGGAGGTGGTCGTATCGCTCGCGAGTTTTTGTCCTTTTTTTGTTGAGTTGGTAACTTCATTGGCATAATTTGACATCTGTACTACATGCGTCACATTGTTTGAAATATTTCCAGATATCTCTTGGATTGCCGCAGCTGTTTCTTCTAGGGAAGCTGCTGCTTCATTTGAATTTTTATTTAATAGATCTACATTTTTCAACAACACTTCAGACGTGTGTTCAAGTGTGAGACCATTTTGTTTATTTTCAACAAGCATTTTAGTGATCGATCCACTAAGGCCATTGATACCATCTACGAGCTCTTTGAGTTCTCCTTGCAGGTTATGATTATCAATGGTTTGTGTATAGTTGTAGTTCGAATATTCGGATAAAACACCTAAAATATTGGCAAACAGTTTAGATTGTTTCTCAAGACTTTCATTAAGTGTTTCAATGAATGTTTGGATTTGAGGATTTGCAGCTGTGGCACTGACTCTACAGGATAAGTGTCCTTGCTCCATTTTGTTCAATGTCAATATTGCTTCACCAACGCCTCGTAGATCTTGAGCTAATTCATGATTGATTTTATCAATGTTTTTATTTGCCATGATAGCAATTTGAGCTAATTCATCTGTACCTTTAATATCAATTTTTTCAACAATATTAATTTCTCTATTTAGGTATCGCATAAAGCTTTCAAACCCAATGTGAATTTTGTGGATGGATGAATTCATGTTGTTAAATATGAAATATACTAAGATAGTAAGTCCTAATAATACAAGAATATTTATAAGTACATACGCAAAAAATGCTTTGTTTACATTGTCAAGTTTTTGCATCGATTGTTCTTTAAGATTTTGACTTAAATAATCATCCGTTTTTTTAAGTAGATTAATCTTTTTTGTGATGGTATCAAACCAGTATGCACTATCTACGCCAAATCCACCAATAGTAACAGCATCACTTGCAATTTTGCGCATTCGATTAACTTCATCAACATATTTTCCACTAACGGTATTTTGATAAAATTTCACCATTTTAGGTGTGGCTGCATTTGTAAAGCTGGATAGGTAACTGTCTTGTTCGGTTACGAGTTTGGTAAATTTTGATTTCATGCCAGGTAGAAATTTATTTCGTGAAAAACTGTTGGACATTACAGCTCGTTCAATTCCACCTCGCTCTTTTGCCATAATGAAATTATGCCAAGCCAAAAGGTCTCGTGCTTCATTTGGTGTGGTGGCATCTTTTGTAATGGATCCAATGGTATCTAAAAACAATGCGTTCATTTTGGTGTAGTACCCAATGGCTTTGGCTCCACCTATAGAAAATTGATCAACATTGCTTCGTATGGTATTTAATCTATCAAGTTGCTTTAGTGCATGTGCTAGATTCTTTTTTGCTTCTTGATTGAAAGAATTTAGACTAATTTTTTGCAGGGTATCTCTTGCATTTTTTAATTTTTTATTGGTAAGTTCTCTTTGTGCAGGAAGTTTTTTGACGAACTTTTTCCCTTTACTTCCAATAAACCCAGCCGTTGCACCTCTCTCTTTTTGTGTTTCGTGCAGTAAATTACTAATTGAGATCGCAATTTGAACATTTGCATTGAGCTTATCATCGCTTAATCGTAAATTTTGAACGATAAAGTTCTCTGTTTTTTTATACAAGCCCAGTTTTTTCGTAATGGTATCAAACCAATAGGTTGCATCAATTCCAAAACCACCTATCTCTTGGGCATCAAAAATAATCTTTCGCATACGATTGACTTCATTGATCGAATCTCCTTGAAGTGTGCTGTTTTTAAAATCGATGGATTTTTTGGAGGCTAGTGATTCAAAACTTTTCATGTAGGAGTTTTGTTGCGCTACGAGTGATTCGAGTCTACTTTTTGCACCTTTGGCAAAACGATCATTGGCAAATGTTGCACTTCCAACAGCACGCTCAATTCCTGCTCTCTCTTTACTCATAAGAAAATTATAATACGATAAAATATTGTAGGTCATTTGCGCATCCGATGAGAGTTTGGATGTTTGAGAAATAAAGTTGATAAACACTGCATTCATAGCAGTGTAATAGCCTATAGCATCTTTTGCACTGATACTCATGTTGCTTACTTGATTTCGTATGTTTTGCAGTTGATCTAACTTGTTTAATGCATCATCAAAAGATGCGGTACTTTGTTTGAGTAGGCTTTTGTCAAATGAATTTAAAAATGTTTTAAATTCATCATGCTTAAGATCAGTATTTTTTCTTTGAGCGGGCAATGTATCTTTAAATTTTTCTCCACCACTACTAATAAAACCTGCAGTTGCTCCACGCTCTTTTTGGGTTTCATGTACAAGAAGAGAGATTTTTGAATTGAGTTCAATAATCTGCTGCAATTTTGTATAGTCTACTTTTTTGTTGTAATAATCCGTTGCGGATATGATGGATAAAAAGGTAATTATAACCATAGGTATAATGGCGATGGACAATAGTTTTGTTTTTATATTCATGTTACTTAAATTCATAATGTACCTTTTTTATTGCATTGTTTTGTATAAATTGGAGTATTTTTCAATCTCATCATCGCTGGCTTTTTGTCTGCAAGAGATATACCCTTGTGAACCATCGCATGAAGTAAATGGAAAAACAGTAGCAAATACCCAATAATAACCACCGTCTTTAGTTTTGTTTTTAACAAAACCTTTCCAGGTATTCCCTTTTTGCACCGTTTCCCATAACTCTTTAAATGCAGCTTTGGGCATATCGGTATGACGTACCATATTGTGTGGGTTTCCTACTAATTCATCTAAGGCATATCCCGATACTTGACAAAATTCCTCATTTGCAAATCGGATAATTCCTTTTTGATCGGTTTCAGAAAGTAAAAAAGATTTAGATGTTAGCTTGTATTCACTTGAATTATTCATTTGTTCAACCTTTAAAATAATAATTTATTACACACTGAGTAAAATAGTTTTTATGTATTATAACACAAGATTATAGTGCAATTGTGACATTTTAGTGTCGGCACTGTTGTAGTATAAAATTATTAAGCTTAAATATTCTTTATATACTACGTATATTAGGTGTTACTTTTATGTTACAATTGTTATTATGTTAAACTCTAATTCTAATAAACAATCCTAAAATATGAAACAAAATTAAATATTAGATGCGTTTTTTAATTTATAAATAATAATATTTACCTATTATGCTTTCTTGAGTTATAAGGAATATTTATGATTAAACTATTTTTATTTACTTTGATGAGTGCTACACTATGGGCAAATGTTTATGATCTTTCACCCATAAAAGTAACATCAAGTGTTACGTGTTTTATTGGTGATTATAATCCACCAATGAAAAAAAATAAAGGTTTTGTATCCAATGTTTGCTATGTGGATATGGGCAATAGTGTGGTTGTTATTGAACCTGGACCTACGTATGTATTTGCACAAGAGCTTAATGAACTTATTGAAAGCGATTTGGGTAAAAAGGTTACGCATGTGATTGCTACAAATTTTCATGATGATCGATATACGGGAGCGAGTTATTATAAAGAAAAAAATATCCCTATTGTTGGGCATACTACAATAGTAGAAGAGATCAAACAATATCCTGAAAAATTTACAAGAATTTCAAAAGTAACAAGCAAAGAGGAATACGCGAAGTCAAAAGTTGTAATGCCCGATATTTTAACACAAGATAAATATCTTATTAAAGGTTCAAAGCAAACTTTAGAGGTACTAAAGCTAAGTTCTGGATCTAATTCAAAATCCGATATTGCAGTATACAGTCCACAAGATGATTTTATTTTTATGGGGAATATCGTTTTTAATGGAAGAATGATTAAATACGGTAAATACAGCAGTATGGATCCATGGATTGAAGCTTTGGAAAAACTTCAAAAGATGAATGTAAAATATATTTTAGGTGGACATGGGGAACAATATGATAAAAATTCGTATAAAAGAAATCTTGCCTATCTTAAATCATTGCGTACTCAAGTTAAAAAAATGTATGAAGAGGATATGGATATTTTAGATATCAAAAAAGCAGTGGATACTGCTGAATTTAATGATGTAGACCATTATGAGACTATAGCACCAGCGAATATCTCACGGTACTACAACCATTTGGAATGGGAAGAGTAGAGCCCAAGCAATATGCTAAAGATTAAATCTTTAGCTTTTTTACCACAAAGATATTTTTTAAATATAATTTAGTATTATTTTATATTATTCACGATACAATCATCTACACGATCAAAGGAAAATACTAAAGAGATGATAAATAATTCTGCACAACAAGATCTGCATACGCTACTTTTAGAATTGGAAAAAAAATCACTCAACCCTACTAAACTTGATAAATTATTGGTTTCAAAAGATATTAAAATCAATATGCCCCTTGATAACACCTCTAAAAAAACAATTTTACATAAAATGATTGAAGACAATAAGGTATTGTCTGCAAAATGGCTTTTAGATAATCATGCAAACCCTTACAGTGAAGATTCTGCTTGCACTCCAGCATTTTTTACGTTTGCATCTCATGCACGAAACTCTGAGATGTTTAAATTATTGGTAAAATACAATATTGATTTTAATTATAAAAACAGTTATGGGCGTATTGTATTGCAAGATATTGTACTCAACGGTGATGTGGTTTTAGCAAAAAAAGTTTTACCGCATACTAAAAACCCTTTATCGCTTGATAAATACGGTAAAAATGTATTGTTTGATGCTTTGTCCTCAGGTAGTGAAGAGTTAGTAGAACTGCTTTATGCATTACCAAAAATCAATGTCAATATACAAACAAAAGAGAAAGACTCTTTATTGCACTACGTCAAAGATGGAAAATTGGACTTGATTGAGTTTTTATTAACCCAAGAGGTATCACCTACCTTACAAGATATGCAGGGTAAAAATATTATTTTTTATCTGTCTGAAAGAATGGAAAAATCAGTCATATTGAGTGAAATATCAAAAATATCAAAAATTATTGATTTGGCATTACGCTCAAAAGATGCCATTGGACAAAAGAATCTAAAAGGAGATACCCTTCTTCTTGGCTTTCTTAAAACTCTGAATAAACCTTTGGGGCAGTACAATCAAAAGAAAATGCTTTCAAAATTAATTGCAACATTTATCCAAAGTGGAATTAATATTGATGAACAAGATGATGAAGGAAACACAGCATTAATCGTGGCCATACAAAAAAATGATCTGGTTACGGTACGCCTACTTTTAGGTGAGGGTGCGGATGTAAATTTACAAAATGCCCAAGGATCTACCCCTCTTAGTGTTGCAGTGATGAAAGGGGATAAAGATTTTTTTGACATGGTTCAACTGCTCTTGTCTTTTGACGCTAATCCCAATATCAAAGATCCAAAAGGGTTGACGCTTATTGAAAAAATATTGTATATTTTGATCTATGTGTACAATTATGAAAATGTGAGTGTTCCTTTTACCTTAAGCGATGTATTTCAAGATGAAGAGAATGAAGATGAGATTTTAGCTTTTAACCAAGATGATTACATGCGTAATATTCTTGAGATGATGGTTTCTCATGATATTGCTGATTTGAGTATTTTAGATTCACAAAATAATCCGTATCTGTTTATTTTAATTTTAACTCAAAACGATGTACTGGCGCGAATGCTTATTCATAATGGAGCGGATATTAATCAAACCAATCAATCCAAACAAAATATTTTACAATATTACTTGGAGTTTGCACAAAAGAATAAAATAGAATTAAAAGCATTAAGTAAACGACTTAAAGAGATTGTGAAGTTTGGAGTGGATCTTGATTATCGTGATGATACAGGAGGAAGTGTTCTTCATTACACTATTTTAAAACACCCTTTAGACATTACTAAAAGTATGCATCATTGCGGTGCACAAATTGATGTGATAGATTATAAAGGACGAACACTTTTACACAATGCAATTTGGGTTCATGATATTCAAACCATAAGATACATCTTAAAAAACAATCCAGAATTGATAAACACTCCCGATAAATTGGGTGTTTTACCGATTAACTATGCGGCATTTATTGGGAGTAAAGAGCTGATATGTTATTTGATAAAAGAAGATGCGTATGTAAATAACATACATGAAATTCCAGTGTATGCACAAAATTTCTTGAAAAGGTTTCATAAAAATATTATCAAATTAGAACAACTCCCCGGCATGACCATTGAGGAGAAAAAAGATATTAGTATTTTATTGAAAAACATGCGTAAAGAATTTAATATTGTTGATTAAAAAGTATAGACATAAGTAAAATATAAGTAAATTTTGTGTATTATTTCGCACTTAAAAGACTTGGATGTACTGGTTAGGTAAAAATCCAAGATACAGATGCGTTTAAACGTATACAATAAATAAAAGCAGGAAACAAAATGAAAAGAACATACCAACCCCATAATACACCAAGAAAAAGAACACACGGTTTTAGAATTCGAATGAAAACTAAAAATGGTCGAGCTGTAATAAAAGCACGAAGAGCTAAGGGTAGAAAAAGATTAGCTATCTAAGTAAAGATTATCGATTAAATTCTCAACGAGATTTTTCTAGGATCTACAGAAGCGGCAGCAAGTGGCACACCCACTCGTTTGTCGCTTTTTTTATGCCTGATGAAAAATTTAGTTTTGGTTTTGTCACATCAAAAAAAATTGGCAATGCCGTTGTGCGTAATAAAGCACGAAGAAGATTACGTGCAGTTGTAAACGATCTTGCATCGAAACTTAAAACCGGTAAATATATCTTTGTAGCAAAAGATACGTTAGCACACAACGATTACGATAAATTAAAAAAAGATTTTCATTTTGCTTTTAAGCGATTAGAATTGTACAAATAGACAAAATGAAACAGCTTAGTTTATGGTTGATCACCTTTTATCAAAAGTTTTTAACACTGTTTTCGTATGGCAGTTGCAGGTATCAGCCCACTTGCTCACAATATGCAAGGTTACAGTTTGAAAATAATACGTTTTTTAAGGCAATTTACTTTACAATTACAAGGATTTTAAAGTGCAATCAACTTTTTCCTGGTGGTTTTGATTATCCAATTGTAAAAATGAATAGATTAAAAGCAAACACAGGCAAAAAAATTAAAATAAAATATTGGTTGATACCAGTAGATAAAGATGAAAAATATTTTAAAATAATACAAAATTGGGATAGAAATTAATGAGTATACACGACAACAACTTGAATAAAGAAAAAACACAAAAAAGAGTGCTATTGGCCACGGTTATTTCATTTGCTTTTTTTATAGCATATGATTTTTTATATTTACAACCACAACAACAAGAAGCAACAGCCAAAGCAAAAATTCAACAAGAATTGCAACTTAAACAACAAGCAGCCACACCAGCACAAAATACAGCTGCTCCAACGGCAACACCAGCATTAAACAGTGCGGCACCTGTGATGACACAAACAGATGCCAACAGTGCCCCTGTAGCAAAAGTGCAAAATGCATCGGATATTGTTAGCACCATTACAACAAACAAAAATATTATTGAGATTGATTCTTTAGGGCGTGTGGCACAAGTAACACTTCTTGAAGAGCAATACATCGATGAAGATGGCAATAAGATTAAGTTGTTTAATGCAACTCAATTAAGACCACTAGAGATTCGTTTTTCAGATACTAAAATCAATAAAGAGGCATTTGAGGTTCAAGTGCAAAGCAGTGCTGCAAAAGTTGATGCAACCGTGTCACGAAAAGAGATTATTTTAACGCAAACTCTAAGTGATACGGTATTGACAAAAAAGCTTACGGTTTACCCTGATGGACATTACGATATCACAGCGCAAGCAACAAATGCAAAAGAGTTTTTTATCACTCCTGGATTTCGACCTGATGTATTGGCCGATATGTATGCTGATCATGGTTTAATGTTAAAATTAAATGACAGTACATTAAACATCGTTGAAGATGAAGATTTAGAAAAATCTGCAAACTTTACAGGTGTGAAATTTGCTTCAGCGTTTGATCGATATTATGCAACGGTATTTTACAATTTTGATACAAGCATGGCGTTATCAATTATGCCCGATAATGAAGATAATCCACAAGCATTTATCCATGCAAAAGATAAAATTACATTAAGTGGTTACATGGGACCAAAAACATTTAATACACTTCAAGAGTTGCATGTTGAGCTTACGGATGTGATTGAGTATGGATGGTTTACGTTTATTGCTAAACCTATGTTTATCTTATTGCAGTACATTCATGATTATGTTGGAAACTGGGGTTGGACTATTGTGCTTTTAACAATATTAATTAAATTGGTTTTATATCCATTATCGTACAAAGGTATGGTAAGCATGAACAAGCTTAAAGAGCTTGCTCCAAAAATTAAACAAATTCAAGAAAAATACAAAGGTGACTCTCAAAAATCATCAGCACACATGATGGAGTTGTATAAAAAAGAGGGTGCGAACCCAATGGGTGGATGTCTTCCAATTATTTTACAAATTCCAGTTTTCTTTGCTATTTATCGTGTACTGCTAAATGCAATTGAGCTAAAAGGGGCCGAATGGATTTGGTGGATTGAAGATCTAGCAGAGATGGATCCTTATTTTGTATTGCCAATATTAATGGGTGCAACAATGTTCTTACAACAACAAATCACCCCTAATACCATTCAAGATGAGATGCAAAAAAAGATGTTCCAATGGTTGCCTGTTGTGTTTACATTTTTCTTCTTGTGGTTCCCTGCAGGTCTTACACTGTACTGGTTTATCAATAACTTGTTTACTGTTGCACAACAGTACTACGTAAATACTTTATTTGAAAAAGCAAAAGTAGCACGACATGAGGAACACATAGCTGCCAAACAAAAAAAGGATTAGTAATGAAACAGTTTGAAGCAAAAACTCTGGAGGAAGCATACGAGCTTGCTTCAGCTGATTTTTCATGTTCAATAACTAACTTACATATCGAAATCA
>JAYEFX010000087.1:0-2613 GCA_034658775.1 Campylobacterota bacterium | reverse complement strand
TGCAGTGATGTTTGTATTATACTTAACCGAAATTGTTGAAAAATGTATAACAATCACATGCACTCGGACAGCAAAAAGCGCCGCTCGTTCCTCGCTCTGCTTTTTGCTGCCGGTGATGTGAGGCGTTCGGCGTCTACACACTTGAGAAAAAATAAAATCATAAAGCATATTTGAGAATAATTTAAAATACATGATTAGGAATATTTTGACATCGATTCAGAACCTATCAATAAAAATATTTAATATTCGGCGCAAAGTACAACAGCTCCTTACTATGGAACGTATTTTAGTTCTTAGTTTTGCTGTTTTTATTCTAAGCGGTACTTTTATGCTTATGCTGCCGCAAGCTACAAATGGATCGCCCCTTAAATTTATTGATGTTCTATTTACTGCAACATCGGCAACCTGCGTTACTGGTTTGGTGGTCGTGGATACTGGAATTAAGTTCACCCTTTTAGGACAGTTAATTATTCTAACTATGATTCAATTGGGTGCTTTGGGCATTATGACATTTTCAACTGCTTTTTTGTATGTTCTCGAAGGTCGGCTCTCTTTGGGCAGCCGTGATCTTCTCTATGAAACATTAAGCCAGGGACCGATGCCTAATATTAAAAGACTTCTCAAGACTGTTTTTTTTGCTACGATGGCTATTGAAGGGATTGGGAGCATCATCTTAACGCTACGTTTTTTATCGGAAATGCCGCCTACAAAAGCGATCTATTACGGGGTATTTCATGCTATTTCTGCTTTTTGTAACGCAGGTTTTTCTCTTTATTCAGATAGCCTGATGCTTTATAAAAATGATTTAATTGTCAATTTCACCATAACTTCGCTAATAATTCTTGGCGGACTGGGATTTATTGTAATATATGAACTCCCCCGTCTTCGAAAATTTCATTTGCATGACCTGTCCTTCCATTCACGGCTTGTACTGGTTATGACAATTATTTTGATTTTCACAGGGGCGCTCTTGTTTTTTGCACTCGAATCTAAAAATTCAATAGAAAACATGCCGTGGCAGACAAAAATATTAACTTCATTATTTCAATCGGTAACCACTCGTACGGCTGGTTTCAATACAATTGATATTAGCTTATTATCAAATCCAAGCCTTTTTATTATCATTATTTTTATGTTTATTGGCGCTTCACCTGCATCCTGTGGCGGCGGCATCAAGATTACAACTTTTGCTATTCTGTTTGCACTTATTAGAGCTCGTTTCCGTAATCAGGATGATGTAAACTTGTTTTATCGCCGCATACCATCTGAGTCAGTTTCAAAAGCTATTTCGATCACTTTTTTTTCTGCTGTTGTTGTTCTTTTATGTACAATGTTGCTTTTAATCACGGAATTAGCTGGTCTTTCGCATTATGAAAGCCGCGGGTTATCCATTGAACTTTTATTTGAAGTTACATCTGCTTTTGCAACCGTAGGGCTTTCTGCTGGTGCGACTCCAGACCTTTCTTCAGCAGGGCGTATCCTTATTACTTTGATGATGTTTATTGGAAGGTTAGGACCTTTAACAATAGCCATGACAGTGGGTCGTAAACAAAAGACACATTATAAATATGCTCAGGAAAAAATACTTGTTGGATAATCATAAGGAGAAAATTAAATGCGTAATATTGCTATTATAGGTTTAAGCAGTTTTGGTTTTTATCTTTGTAAATATCTTTCTGAATCTGGTGTACAGGTTATGGCGATTGATAACAGCGAAGATAAGATCGATCGTGTCAAATCATTTGTTAAAAAAGCTATCGTTGCTGATGCCAAAGATAAAGAAACTTTAAAAAACCTTTCCATTAATGAATTCAATGCGGTCGTTATCTCAGTAGGCGAAAAAATTGATGCGAGTGTCCTTACTACTCTTTATTTACGTGAATTGGGCGTAAAGGAAATTATCGCCAAAGCGACAACGAATGACCATGCCAAAGTTTTACATATCGTTGGGGCGACAAATATTATTTTTCCCGAACGGGATATGGCTAAACGAGTTGCCCATACTATACGTAGTGACAATTTGCTTGACTACGTTTCGCTTGGTGAAGACCATAGTGTTATTGAAATTGCACCGCCTCAACCGTGGATCGGTAAAACACTGGCTGAGTTAGATATTCGTAGAGAATATAATGTTCAGATCATCATGATAAAAGAAATTGTACCTGAAAATACCATAGAGATTCCCAGTGGTGAACATATTATAAAAGATAGCGACGCTTTGATTATTATCGGTAAAAATAAAAATCTTGATAGATTGGAAAAACTTTAGAATGTATCTTATTAAACATCATTAATCTACGCCTAACGAATAAGGTTAGATTGTGCGAGTGAAGCGAGCCACAATCTGAACCGTTTGTTGGACAAGCCCGACAGCGACAGTTTATAGAAAATAGCTTTTTGCACGCAATGGGGTCTGGCAATGGGGTCAGACTCGATTGCTTTTGTCAAGGGAAATAGAGACATCTTTATCTTCCCCGTAACAATTTTCTCGGCAAGAAATCGCCGAACAAAAGCATTCAGAACCGACCTGAAAACGGCGCAAAATTATTGGTAAGTTGGAAATCCCGTTGCCGTTTTCAGGCGGCTGATGCAGGTCGTTCGGCGGCAATTAGG
>JAYEFX010000086.1:0-2670 GCA_034658775.1 Campylobacterota bacterium | reverse complement strand
CTCTGGAGTTGATCCACTTATTGCCGTACGTTACCAGATGGTAGTCATGGCGATGGTCTTGGGTAGTTCAGGTATCAGTATCGTAACGTATTTAACACTAAAGAAAAAACAATTGTGAATGTAACCTTTAACGATATACTGCCCCTCATCTTAGAAAACACACATGATCTTAATCATCAATTTAAACGTATCTTTCATGGTCGTGGTGGACTTTTTAAAGGATTTGAATACCTTACCATTGATTCTATTGACAAAGTGCTTTTTGTATGTTTATTTAAAAGCATCGATGATGATGCATACAACGAGCTTATAGTGCTACTTGAAACATTGTATAAAAAAAAGTATTGGCAGTGTGTAATACTTCAAGAGCGATTCTTACTTAAAGCTCCAAGTCAAATTCTCTTTGGAACAATGCCAAAGCAAACTTACGCTCATGAAGGTAAACTCAAATACCACCTTAACTTCATGCAAAATCAAAACATTGGCTTTTTTGGAGACATGATCCAAGGGCGGCAATACGTACAAAATCACAGCAAAAATAAAAACGTGCTCAATCTGTTTTCGTATACCTGTGCTTTTTCAGTTTGCGCTCAAAGTGGCGGTGCAGTAAAAGTAGTCAATGTAGACATGTCTAAAAGTGCTTTAACCACCGGACGGCAAAACCATCACCTTAATGATCAAAATACAAAAAATATCCATTTTCTCCCTTATAATATTTTAAAATCATGGAGCAAGATTAAAAAACATGCCCCGTATGATCTAATAATCATTGATCCACCAACTTTTCAAAAAGGCAGTTTTGCAGCAACTAAAGATTATGAAAAGATTATCAAGCGTTTAGGTCAACTAGCCAGTAAAAATTGCACCGTATTATCTGCACTCAATGCTCCTGATCTTGATGTTACTTTTATGAAAACACTCTTTGCGCTTCACACTGATCAATTTAAATTTGTTGAACAATTAAAAAATCCAAGTACCTATGAAAACATTGCTGCACAAAAAGCACTCAAAAACTTAATATTTCGCTATACTTCCACATAATATAAACAATCGGAGACTCCATGCACTTTAAAGACTTATCAAACGAAGAGAAACTTGCCCTTCATGAAGAACTTGTAGCCAATGCCAAGAGCATTGGCGGAACGAACTTTTTTCTTCAAATGATTGAAACAATCAAAGAGGAAAAACCTCATGCATTGCTTAATGTAACAGCAAGCTATCATTACCCAACAGGTATCATAAGTTGGCAAAAATCAATCTATAAAGATACACTTAGCACACTTTTTAATGCCATGAGAAAAGAGGAAGCAGACGGAGATATGATCAATGGGTTAAAACCCAAAGAATACAAAGCTACCATGAACATGATGCGCGCTTTGCAACCCGTAAAAATAACCATAAAATCCAAAAAAGATGACAGTTTGGAAGGTTTTTCACTTTGTATTTTAGATTCCACTCAAAATAAAAAAACAAAAGTATCGCTGATGTTTAAAATCTTATTTTTCTACAACATAAGTTTTGCCAAAGAAGTACTAAACTATGAATCCTAAAAAAAGATTTGATGTCAAGCA
This sequence comes from Campylobacterota bacterium, assembly GCA_034658775.1. Classification (GTDB taxonomy): domain Bacteria; phylum Campylobacterota; class Campylobacteria; order Campylobacterales; family Arcobacteraceae; genus JAYEFX01. The sequence continues at coordinate 1,099 of JAYEFX010000086.1, read as the reverse complement.
AGGTCTTAAAGTCAATATTGTACTCAAACAAGATCAACGCACAGGGAAACTCACACAAGGAATCGTTAAAAATATCTTGACCAATTCTCCCACTCACCCTCATGGTATCAAAGTGAGATTGCAAAGCGGTGATGTAGGTCGAGTTCAAGAGATCCTCTAATTGACTCTGTTTATTGATGGGGATGCCTTTCCCAATCTTCTAAAGCCCATTGTATTGCGCGCTATTGAACGACTTGCCCTCCATACAGTAGTTATTGCTAATAAAAAAATTAATATTGGAAAATCACCGCATATTCATTATATCATTGTTGAAGCAGGTGCAGATGAAGCCGATCATAAGATCGTTGAGATGGCACAAAAAGATGATTTAATCATCACTGCAGATATCCCCCTAGCGGATCGACTTATCAGTCAAGATGCTTATGCTCTTGATCATCGAGGTGAACTGTTTACGGTGGATAATATCAAACAATATCTTGCAATAAGAGATTTGATGCAAAGTATCCGTGATAGCGGAGAGATGACCAAGGGCCCTGCCCCATTTGGAGCCAAAGATGCACAACAATTTGCCAATCAGCTTAATAAATTTTTACAATTGCACTTATGAAAAAACTTATCTTATTCTTTCTTCTAATGATATTAAATTTAACCCTGCTCAATGCGCAAGAACCTATAAAAGTTCGAGTAACTGCCCTGTGTTCAGAGGATAAAAAAGAAAATTTTACCATCACCATCAACAGCAATACACTCAATTTATCCCAAGAAGCCATCATCGACAATACAGGGGGATACGTAGATATACCAGAAGATAGATATTTTCTTAAAACCAAAGATAAGGTAGATCACATAAAAGGTGAAGTTGTTTATTCAATACTCGACACAAGCAATCAATTTATCTCTTTTATAACTAAAGAAGATCTAAAAAATCTACAAATAAATCAAGATATACAATTTATACAAAAAATACATCTTGAAAAAAACAATCCAAAGAAAATCTCTACAACAAATATTTTAACGGTTCACTTAGATGAGAAATCACTTGTTGAAGCATCTAAAAAATGTAAAAACCAAATGAAAAAGATTGAAAAAAACTCTTATT
>JAYEFX010000085.1:0-13257 GCA_034658775.1 Campylobacterota bacterium | reverse complement strand
GCTGTTTTGCATCATGTTAAAGCATTTTGTTTTAGGTATTGTGGCGGCTGTTTTTATGAGTATAGGAATGGGGCTTACGATTTCACTTGCGGGTATATTAACCGTACTGTTTCGTAAAAAAGCTACAATGTTGATTGAATCTAAAGGTGTTTATTTTGAGATTTTTGGTGCTTGCATGATTATTGTTTTAGGGTTGTTTTTATTTAGTATAAATGTTACTGCGTAAGAGTAAGATAAACTTAAGTTATGTTTATTATAATTTCGTAAAAAAAGGATAATTTTGAAAAAGAACATGATTTTAGCATTGGCTATAATGGCAATGATATTTACTACAGGATGTGGTAAAAAAGAGATAGAAGATAAAGAAAAAGTGGTAATGACCACAGGTGAAGTGAGTTCAGGTATTGTTATTGGAAAAGAATTAGCAGCGTTTACGTTTAAAGATCAGTTTGAAAAAGATCACAGTTTAACTCCAAAAGTAAAAAAAGTAGTTTTTGCATTTTCAAACGCAACGGGGCAACTGATGAAAACGTATGTGAGTCTTCAGCCTAAAGATTATTTATCTTCACGTGATATTTTATACATAGCAGATATCTCTGGTATGCCAACCGTTATTTCAAATATGTTTGCAATACCTGCCATGAAAGATGATGGATTTCCAATTTTATTAATCAAAGAAAAAGAAAATGCAACACGATTTAGAAATGAAGACCAAAAAAATGCCGTGATGATCATTGCTTTGGAAAATAAAATCATCAAAAGTGTAAATTTTGTTACTAATGAAACGGATCTTAAAGCAGAGATTCATTAATCGTACTCTTAGTGCTTTGACTTTGCACTCCCCAATAAATATGCCATAGGAATACATCCTATGGCGATAATATTAAAAATCACATAGGTTGTGTTCAATCCTTGCGTATCTCCTAAATATCCAACTCCAAACAAAACAAGAGAACTAATTCCAAAATTAATTGACATGTAGATGCTGTTCATAAATGTAGGCATATGAGAATTGGTGTCTTGTACTGTTGCCATCAGTACGGGACTGGTTGCAAACAAAAACAATCCTAAAAGCGCAAGACTGACAATATGTCCGTTATAGATAAAAATTCCCATAAACAATGCTGAACCTATTGTTGCAATAAGCAGTGTTTCTTTTCTTCCTATTTGGTCCGAGATATATCCAGATGCAAAAGTACCAATGACTCCAAAAAATTGTAAAAGAGCCAAAGAGATACCCGCATACCAAAGGGATTCTCCCTCACCCACTAAGTAAATAGGAAGATAAAGAGTTAATGCACTTTTCATCCCTGCTTGAAAGAGTAAAAAGAGTGCAAGAACAGTGAAAAATGAACGATATTTTTGAAGAAGTTTTTTTGCATCTCCTTTTTCTTTGGGTTTACTAATTGGACGATTGATATCAAAGTCTTTGAGTTTGATGTACAAAATAATTGAAGCAATTATACCAATGGGCATAAGCTTGTAAATACCTTCAAGTCCCCACCAAGACACTGCAGCAATGACTAAAATAGGTCCAATGGTACGTGCTAATTCTCCACCAACCATAAAGAAACTCATTCCTGTTCCTGTACGATTTCCCGATGCTTCTTTGATCATAGTTGGGGAGGGAACATGAAACAGTGCGGAGCTGATCCCTGCAACAATAAGCAGTATAAGAAGCATCCCCACCGAGTTTGAAAGACCAATCAAACTCATGCTAATGGCAGTAATAGCAGGGGTTAAAATCACAAAATATTTGACTCCAGTTTTTTCTGCTATGAGTCCAAAAAATGGATTAAACAAAGAAGGAATTCGTCTGATAATATCCAATATGGCTACCATAGAAAGACTCATTCCTAATTTTTCAATAAGCAGAGGTAAAAGTGGAGCTAAAAATGCTGAAAATGTATCGTGTGCCATGTGGGCTGAAGAGATAGTAATCACTTCAGCTTTTTTAAATTTGTTGTTTTTTGATTGCAAGGTGGTCCTTTAGAAAATGAATAATACTATAAAAATATAAAAAATAGAGATTTTTTAGTCTAAAAATATTTTTGTAATCTCTTGTTCAATTTCAATCAACTCTTGATCTTTCCAATCTCGTTGACCTAAAGGGATATGAATATCTTTTTCGTACACAATTCTCGAAGGACTTCCTCCTAATACAATGACTTTATTGGCCAAAAGTAATGCGTCTAAAATATTGTGCGTAACATAAACTAAACCTTTTAATGACTGAATGTGTGTAAGTTCTTTTGCAAGCATCTTAATCAAATTTACCCGTATTTTTAAATCAAGTGCTGAAAATGGTTCATCTAAAAACAACACTTCAGGATCCATACTCAATGCTCGTGCAATGGAAACACGTTGTTTCATTCCCCCGCTTATCTCGCAGGGGAACTTATTTAGATGCTCACTAAGTTCAACTTCATCTAAAAGTTTTCGTGCTTTTTGTTCATCATTGCAGACCAGGGTTACGTTTTCAAGTACGGTTTTCCACGCAAGCAATCGTGGCTCTTGATACACAATGGAAAAATCGGAATAAAATTTTTGCATCTGTTTGTTGTCATTTTTAATCTCATTAAGAAGTGTTGTTTTTCCGCAACCAGATTGACCTAAAATGGCTACTCGATCACCTTGTTTGATCTCTAAAGAGATATTGTCCAAAACAACATGGTCGCCAAAAGATTTTTTAAGATTTTCTATTTTTATTAACATTTTTCATGTACCTTTTTTCTATTTTACTTTTAATTGGATGCGCAACCAGATACTCCATTGCTAAACCTAATAAGGCGATGATAAAGATATAACTGTACACCGCAGGAGTATCTCCATACATGTAATTTCCCCAAAGTTTTTGACCAATTCCATCATACGCACTCAGTGCTTCAGCCATGACAACCACTCGCCAACTAAGCCCAATCCCTGTGGAAAGTGAAGCAGCAATACTAGGCATAATAGAAGGGATGTAAATTGAGGTCAAAACTTGCATGGGGGTGAGTCTAAAATCTCTTGCCATTTCAAATATTTTAACATTGATATTTTGCACAGCGCTTACAATGTAGAAGAAGATAATGGGAACAGCGGATATCACTCCTACTACAATAGAAGGAATATCGCCAATACCAAACCACATAATGGTCAAAACCATCCATCCAATAGGCGGAACATTTTCAAAAATGATTGCTAATGGTGTAATGGCTTTGTTCAGTGGTTCGATAACCCCGCATAAAATTCCTAACGTCACTCCAATAACAACGGATAAAACTGATGAGGCAAAAACACGGTAGATGGTGTATCCCATCTCAGTCATCACCACCTCATTTTCATAGATGTTTAGTGTGGCATCAAAAATTGATCCAAGAGAGGGGATGATTGCTGGTGGATAGATGGTTGCTAAATAGCTCCAGGCCACCAGAAGTAAAATAATCCCTATAAGATAATTTAAAAGAGTGATAAATCTATTTGTAAAAGATGTTTGCATCTACGTTGATACCTTTTTTATTCCAAAATTCTTGTAGCTGAACAGCCACTGTTCTGGAGTCTTTAAATTGAAGTTTCAGCACTCCACGAGTCAGTGTTGATTCAAAAACTTTTGCGGGTACTTTTTGTCCAAAATGTTTTTTAAATCCTTTGGCAATGATTTGTGCCACCTCTTTATGATTTTGTGGATTGTTGATGTAGTTAATGGCTTGATCAAATCCTTTGATTAGATTATCCATCTTTTTTGTATCGTCCACAATCCAAAATGCACCTAAAGGGGAAGCTCCTTGTTTGCCTGTGATGGCAACTGAACTGTCTGCAAAGAGGTGGTATTTTTGTTCCCAGTTTTCTTTTTCTTGCTTAAACAGTACAATACTTATGAGTGGTTCAGGAGCCAGCACAAAAGAGGGTGCTCTGTTTTTTCGACTCATGGTATTAAAAGCAACGGCAGGTCCCATGCCTGCAACTTTGATGTCTTTTTTTATGTTTAAACCATTTTTTTGCATGGCACTCATGGCAAACATATGTGGAGGAGTCTTAATAGCCGGCAAACTTAGCCCTTTTGTCCCTTTAAGAGCAGCCCAGTCATTGGGTTGTATTTGCTTTTTGGATAAAATAGCAACTCCACCCCAGACATGAACACCTGCAAGTTTTATGTGATTTATCCCTTGAGCGTAAAATTTTCCACCCGCAATAAAGTTGAACAAGGCAACATCTACTTTTTTATCGTTCATGATTGCTTTCATTGCAGATATATCTCCTGATGGAGCTTTTGCAATACTAAGCGTATCTGTCCCTAAAAACTCTTGTTGTTTGGCTTCAAGTACCAAAAGTGGAATTGAGTTTGGATCTGGAGGAGTTAAAACCTTAAAGTTTTGTGCCATTAAAGACGATGTTAACAGTAATGTTCCTAGGGTTAATAATGATAATTTTTTCATGTTATTTTCTTTCAAATTGTTTTTTAAGTTTTGTGTACATTTTTTTGGCTTTCATTTTTGCAAACAATTTTAGACCTTGTTGGTATTGTTTGGGGCTTAAAATAGTTGCCATTACATTGAGTGATTCAATGTGTTTAGTAGTAACATCTCGTTTGATTTGTTCTAAGGTGTCAATTTTATCTTTGAGTTCATTGGGTGTTTTATTGTTTTTCAACACTTCAATTTTAATTTGCTCTTCAAGTGCTGAAGCTTTGTACATCATTCCTTGAATTGCTGGTGGATACACTGCTAACATTTTAGTATTGAGTGCATCAACTTGGGCTTGTGTGAGTCCGAGTTTTTTAATGTTGATTTCATTTTTAAGAATGGCTTGAAGAGGATGAGGCAGATTGATTAACTCGTGAATGTTAAATTCTGGTTTTTTTCCTGCTGCTTGTAAGCTCATGGTCATCAATAGTGATGCTAAGGTTAGTTTTGTGATTTGTGTTAATTTCATGTTGGTTCCCTTTTATGTGTTAATGTTAAAATGTCATGACAAGTTGAAAAATCAACTTTCCAGTTTCGCTTAATCCACCTGTATTGCTTGCGGTATCAAAATTATTATCTCGTTTGAGCAGGTATGCGTATCCTGCACCAATATTGTATTGTTTATTGATCTTATAATGAATTCCTGGAGTAATATAAGTAAATGTTCCTCCCGTACTGTCAACTTCAATACCACTGCTTTTATGTTTTTTACAATGGCTACCATCAAGTTCAAGTTGGACATCTAAAGCATTATTTATGGCATACGAGTAACCAATGTTCCATTTGAGTTTGTCCCCAAATTGATAATTATTGTCCCCTTTGGTTGTTTGGGTGTAGATCATGTGGGCATCAATTCTTGAATTGGGTAGAAATCTTGAAATTCCTACTTCTGCTAAATAATCCGTACTTCCAGATCCCAATTGCATAATAGGAAATTTTGTATCTCCAGCAGGACTGTTAAATGTTTTAGAGGTACTGCCTGTTGGAAGTTTTACTCCTGCTCCCACACTTAGAAATACTGAATCTCCTTTTTTTTGATTGAGAATCTCATATCGTCCGATGACCAAGGTATCCCCTAATCCTTTGTTGGTATTCTTATAACGTGCAGAACTCATTGGATGTAAATAAGTAAATGTTTTGTCTTTATGGGTAAAAATTGCACGAACATCAAATCCATTTCCTAAACCGTAACGAAGTTTTAGTTTGTTGATGTTGACATCCATGATCCGCTGTTTTGGATCAATAACTTTGTTGCTTCCATGGTACGCACTATCTTTAGTGCAAGACTCATGTGATAAGGCAATTTTTAAGATACCTTCTTTTAGACCATTTCCTACATTTCCATTGATATTAGCAAGTGGAATGATGTTTTGAGCACTTAGAGCAGTGGTAAATAAAACACTGTTAATTAATATTTTCTTATACATATTATGTATTTCCTTTATACTGATATTGATTATCAATTGGAATACTACACGAAGAAAACTTAAAATAGAATAAATTATGATAATAAGTATCAATTTCAATAGATTTTAGAAAAAAGATATTTTCTTGATCTAAATCAGACATTTTTTATCCTCTTTAAGATATAGTTGCATTATAACAATCATAACAGGAGAAAATAATATGAGTTTATTACCAGCAAATGCACAAGAGATTGAAGTTAGTGGAGCAACGGTTCCATTTTATAAGTACGAAGACAATGGCGTAACGTTTTTACAATTTGACAGTTCAAAGTCGGGTCACCCAGAGCCTATGATCAATGCAATGTCAGGATTACAAACAATTGCAGCAGATGAAAAATTAGTGATGGTTAATTCTAAAGCACCAATGGGTCTTTTCCCAAAAGTTGAAGCAGATTTTAATTTTGAAGTTAAAGATTTAGAAGATGGTCGAGTTAAAGTTATATTTTCTAAACGTGTAGCAGGAGCTGCAGCGACAAATTTTGAAGACACGGGTTGTGGTGGTGGAAGTTGCGCTAACTAATGGCCGTCTCACAGGATTTTGCACCGCCATTTAAACTAATAGCACCCTATTTTATACTCGGTGCTATTTTTTTTGTGATCAGTGTATCTTTGCTTTTTGGTTTTGATATTGAAAACCTAAGCACTATGAACAGCAGTACATTATCATGGGTGCACATTTTTTTATTGGGTTTTGTGATGATGGTGATCTTTGGAGCCATGGCACAACTTGTACCTGTGGTACTTGAGGTGGGTCACTTTGCGGTTGACCTGTATTATGTCATCTATCCTCTATTGCTTGTAGGAACACTTCTTATGGGGTATGGATTTTTATATTCAGCGGCACTTTTACCGTACGGTGGAATTGTAGTACTTATCTCCTTACTTATTTTTGTCTTGGAGACCTTTTTAACCATAAAAAAAGTAAAAAAGTTTAATCTTGTCATGACTTCAGTTGTGATTGCGAATATATTTTTATTCTTAGGATTAATTTTTGGTATTTTAATGGCATTGGGTTATGCGGGGACGATTGAGATTGATATCTACGCATTTTTACGTGCGCATATCTATTTGGTACTTGGTGGTTATGTAGGAATTACCATCATGGGGATGAGTTTGATTCTTCTTCCTATGTTTTGGCTTTCGCACAGTTTTTCATGGAAACCCGTTGAGTATGCATTGGTTGTAATGAGTGCAGGGGTACTTACGGTCACATTGTCTTCACTGTTTGCTTCACTGTTTTTGGAGTATTTAGGATACATGTTAAGTATTGCGGCTTTATGTTTGTATTTTTACCAGATATACGTCATCTACAAAACCCGAGTACGAATGGATAACGATATCTATTTGCATTCACTGATTGTATCGTACAGCAGTTTGGCATTGTCTTTAGTGCTTGGATTTATTTATCTGTGGTTTCCAAATCAAAACTTACTGTTAACCATTGGTTGGGTACTGTTTATGGGGTACATTACGTACATCATTATCGGGCATTTGTATAAGATTGTTCCATTTTTGGTGTGGTATGAGAGATTTTCACCATTGATTGGAAAACAAAAAGTACCCATGTTGGCCGATATGGTTCCAGAACGAAGTGCGCGTTTTCAGTTTGCATTTACAACAACAGGATATGTAATAGCTGGTTTTGGAATATTGTTAGGATATAATGATGTTTTTATAGTTGGGGTGAGTTTTTTATTTGTTGGATCTATTTTTGTGATTAAAGATTTGATGTTTATGATAAATTTTAAATAAATAAGGGTAAATATAATGGTAACAAAAGAAGAGATATTTAAAGCAGTTTCAACTGTAAACGATCCTGAAGTTGGGTTTAATTTAGTTGAGATGGGATTGATTTATGATGCTATGTGTGATGAGGATTATAACGCAAAAGTAATTATGACACTTTCAACCAAAGCGTGTCCTTTGCATCAGATGATTGTTCAATGGGTTGAAGAAGCGGTTTTACGTGAAATTGAAGCGGTTCAAAATGTGGAAGTGGAAGTGGTATGGGAACCAGCATGGAATATCTCTATGGCTGATGATAATGTTAAAGCAAAATTAGGAGGATTTTAATATGAGCGTAATAGCACAATACATGACTCAAGACCATAGGGCTTGTGATGAATCATTTGCAACAATGGAAAATGCAGTAAATGATGAAAACTGGACAGAAGCAAAAAAACTTTTTGAATCTTTTGCAAGTGATTTGAACTATCATTTTGATATGGAAGAGGAAGTTATGTTTCCTGCTTTTGAAGCTCGATCTGCAAGTGCGCATTGTAACCCAACGCCAGTGATGCTAATGGAACATGCTCAAATGCGACAAGCCTTGGATCAAATGAGAGAAGATATTGATGCGCAAAATAAAGATCATTTTTTTGGATTGAGTGAAAGCTTGATGATGACCATGCAACAACACAACATGAAAGAGGAACAGATGATGTATCCGATGGTTGATCAAGCAATGGAAGCAGAAAATGCAATGTTGCTTGAGCAGATGAAAGAGTTTCCTCGAAAAGATGCGTAAGCTCTAAAGTCAAATAATGTTTCAAGGACTCTCTACGGATCAAGCACCACCCATCTCAGTGCCATTTCGATTTTTTATCATGGCACCTATTTTTGGTATGATTATGTCCGTAATAATGTTTATCTATCCTCTTGAAGAGATTTTCAATCAATACTCTGCCGTTACGATTGGATTGGTGCATCTTTTTACCTTAGGTATTTTAGCGCAGATGATCATGGGAGCCTTGCAACAAATGTTGCCCGTACTTGCTGGTGCAGTGGTTAAAAAGCCAATGCTGTTTGCCAATATTGTGCATCTGCCTCTAAGCTTTGGAACATTGAGTTTGAGTGCAGGATTTATTTTAAGTTCAAAAATCTATTTAATTATTGGTAGTGCATTGTTAAGCATTGCATTTGCTGTATTCTTTTTTGTGGTGATTAAACTTTTATTTAAAGTTAAATACCTCACCACTACCGTTAATGCGATGAAAATATTCTCTCTTGCAGGGTTGATTACTGTATTGCTTGGTCTGTATCTCGCGGGTCAACACATATCGGGAAATATCAATGCATATCATTATATCTTTGTGGATACGCATATCGCTTTTGGGATGTTTGGATTTGCGGTGATACTGATCATGGGTGTGGCATTTCAAGTTATTCCCATGTTTTATGTGGCACGAGATTTTCCTAAGTTTGTGCAAAATAAATTTCCGCGCGTCCTATTTGGCATGTTGGGATTGTATGGGGTGTTTTCACTTTTAGGTTTAAACAGTGTTGCTATAAAAGTTATTTTTGCTATTTTGTTGATTGTTTTTGCTATTTATGGTTTAATATCGTTAAACAATCGACGACGAAATGTATTTGATATTACATTGTGGTATTGGAAATTTTCACTTTTTATGCTCATTGTTGCTATGCTTATTTATACCTTTGGTAGTGTGCAGAACAATGCTGTATTGGCCATTGTATTTGGTATTGGATTTTTATTTTCTTTATTGCAAGGGATGGTGTATAAAATTATCCCTTTTTTGGCATGGTTTCATCTTAGCAGTAAAGGGCATTTTGATATCCCAACACTGCGAGATTTTATCAAAGAGTTTGCAATAAAACTGCAATTTTTTATCTATGGTGCATCTGTATTTTTCTTTATCCTAAGTACGTTTATTCATTTTGCATTTATCTATATCGCTGCTGGTTTATTTTTTGTCTCAAATCTAATGTTGTTGATCAATTTTATTGTAGCGATGAAAAAGTTTTACCGTATTAATAAACTCGATCCCATGGTAGCATTTAAATAGATCAGTGATGAATACAGTATACGGCACACTCATATTTTTCTTCTATTTTATAAAGTATCCAGTGGTAATCTTTTTACCCATTGGGTATTTTTATTTGGATTATTCCAACAATATATTGATGAATATATTGTGGGTAATTTGCTTGATACTTATATTTAAGGATTGGTTTTATGGACATAAATCAGATGAAGTTTGAATTAACACAAAGTACGGTAGAAAATTTACAAATATTTTCACAGCTGCTTAAAAAAGATACCAACACGATGCTTAATGAAGCTTTGGAGCAATACTTTTTAAATGAAGAGAAAAAACTTCTAGAAAAAAATCTTGCAGATGAAAATGCTATGACAAATTTGGATTACGATGAATTTTGGGATGATTTGGATCTGGATGATTAGAAAAACTAAATGAAAACTGTTATCAAATATTAAGCTGGATTATATTAATATTCACCAAATCAAATAATACTTTTAGAGGTGAAGCATGAAATATATCTGGATAGTTATCGTTGCTGCTGTTGTTGGATTTCTTGGAAACAGTGTTTATCTGGAAATGAATAAAGAAAAAGGCAGTGCTAAATCTACAAGAATTGCATGTCAAAAACTCTCAGTGACTTTTGAGAGAGTATCTCAAGCCACAAAAATAATCGATATACAAAATGCCATCAAAGCCAATGCCATGCACGTCAATCTTGAGGTTGAAAAAGCGCAATACATGGAATCTCAAATGTTTAATTATGTGAACCCTTCTAGCGTAAAACAAACTGTTCTAAATACACTTAAAACATATCAAAAAGATGATGCAAAAAGTAGTAAAGAGGTGGTTTTAGATGTGCTTATTTATGAAAATGATAAAGGTGACCCGGGTAAAAAAACCAAAAAATCAAAGCTTTATGCCGGGTATTTAATATTTAAATTTAAAGTACAAAAAGCACTTGTGTATCAAGTGCAAATTGATTTTATGGATTTAAAAGGGGCTGATATCACATCAAAAGTTAATTGTGCTATTGAATCTGTTATGACGTTAAAGTAAAAAAGGAAGAAAATGAGTGAAGTTATAAGTGAGCTAAAACAAGAAGAACAACCCAAAGAGCAAAACAGATTAAAGTTTTTCCCCATCATGATGTATGCTATAGTCATGGGGATGAGTGGATTGACCATTACGTATCAAAAAGCTGGTGAGTGGTTGGGATTCCCGCATATCTTTGGAACAATCTTTATGATAATCACTACGGCAATATTTTTTATTGTTACGGCTATTTACCTCAAAAAATACTTTACCTATAAGATGGCAGTAAAAAAAGAGTTTGCTCATCCTATACGGATCAACTTTTTTGCAGCAGTGTCTATCTCTATGTTGATGTTGGCGATTATTTATAAAGAGGTAAACCCTACAATCTCGGCAATCTTTTGGTACCCTGGAACATTATTGCATTTTTACCTTACCATGCACACTATTGTATTTTGGATCAACAACAATCAAGAGTTGGCGCACTCAAATCCTGCATGGTTTATTCCTATTGTTGGAAATATCTTGGTGCCTGTTGCTGGAGTGGGCTTTGCTAGTACAGGAATATTGATGTATTTCTTCTCTGTGGGTATTTTCTTTTGGGTAATTTTATTTGCTGTAATTTTAAACAGAATTATTTTTCATCATCAGCTTGCAGGAAAATTTATGCCTACACTGTTTATCTTGATTGCTCCACCTGCGGTTGGATTTATTGCGTATTTTAAACTGTATGGTCAGATTGATGCTTTTGCTATGGTGATGTTTAATCTTGGATTGTTTTTTACCTTACTTGTGGCGTTTATGTATAAAAACTTTTTAAAGATTAAATTTTTTATCTCATGGTGGGCATTTGTCTTCCCTATTGCTGCTATGGCAATCAGTTCAATGCTCATGTACACTAAAACTCAAGATCCAATACTGTTGGTACTTTCGTACGTGATGGTTGCTGTTGTAAGTGCAATCATTGCCGTGGTGATTTATCAAACCATCATCCACATGAAAAAACATGATATTTGCATTCAAGAATAGAAAAAAATAAATTAAATTAACAAGGAAATTAAAAGATGAAAAAAACAATTTTTATGGATAAATATCCAGTATATACTTTGGAACTGTTAAAAACAGAAGTGGCACAGAAAAAAGTGTCACAGATAGTGGAGTATTTCAAAGCATTGATTGAGGCACATCCAATTGCAGTAAACATTGCAGTATTTGATCACTATACGCATACAAAATCCTTAGATGGTGATATCAATCCTGAGATTTTAGATGCACAAAATGTGATTTTTTGTTTTGGTCCAGCTATCCCAAATACAAAGATATTAGCAGCACGACCACGAAGTATTGGCGTGTGTGAACTAGAAGATAGATTTGTAGTAGAATTTTTAGAAGCACCAAAAGAGCAACTTCATGATCTTATGGAAACGTGGGCAAAAAACCTTAAAGTTTCATAATGATATAATGCGGTATGACACTAATCCATACCGCACTTTTTAGCGAAGCAAAACCTCTTATTAGCTATTTTCAACTCAAACAATACGATACTAAACCCTATAAAATATTTAAGAATAAACAGATTGTTTTAATCGTATCTGGCATAGGAAAAAAACATACCAAAGAAGCTTTAAAATGGGTTTTTTCACACTATGATTTTACGCAATCATTTAATATTGGAACCGCAGGATGCAGTGATACAAATGTGCAAATAGGTTCATTTTTTTGCAGCAACCAAACACTAAAAAATACAGATTTCTTACCCTTGATTACAGTGGATGATCCACAAATTACTTTAAAGAGTACAGCCACATTATACGACATGGAAGCGCAGTATTTTGAAGAGCTTTGTTTAGAATATTTGAATCCAAAGAATATCTTTGTTTTTAAAATTGTAAGTGATCATTGCAGTGATGCAATTTTGGGCAAAGAATTTGTGTACAATACGATCTATGCAACAATTTCACAATGGAGTCACTTTCTCAATGGACATGAATAAATACAATTTTACCGTAGCCCAAAAAGCAATCTTAAAAAATATGCAAGCAGATCTAAGTATGTGGAATGAACACTCTTTAGAGGATATTTGGCCTTATCATCTTGAAGATAAGTTGCAACACAAACAGCTTTCTAAAGCAATCATGAAATATCTGCAAGAGTATTACGATAATTTAAAAAACAAACCCAATACCTATGAAGATTTCCCATCATACAATAACAGTCGAAAATTCTCCTATGAATCGGTGAAAAAAGAGGGGATGGGCTTAGGTGCTTGCCCCGTGGCTAGTGAAGGAACACGATGTTGCAATCTTTTGACGCTTGATGCCGTAGAGTCTTGTGGATTTGATTGCAGCTATTGTTCCATTCAAAGCTTTTACAATCAAAATAAAATAGGCTTTGATCAAGATTTTAAAAGCAAACTTGAAAACTTAGAACTTGATCCAAATCAGACGTATCATATCGGTACGGGACAAAGTAGTGATAGCTTGATGTGGGGTAACCGTGAAGGGGTTTTGGATGCCTTGTTTGTGTTTGCTC